>JAISUI010000030.1 GCA_031272155.1 Tannerella sp.
GCTGTCAAAACCGGTCAGCCCCATGATTTGAGTTTTCCGCTGCAAAGGTACGATTTTTTTCGGAATCCAACATCGTTTTCAAAAAAAAGCATGTTAATCTATCACGCCAAGTTCACGAAACCAGTCCTCTGCACGATCAGGCCAACTATTGACAAGAGCGCCTGTATCGCGAATCCCATACCCATGCCCGCCTTTACTGTATAAGTGCATCCAGACCGGCACGCCCGCTTCCTTTAGTGCATAATAATAGAATAACCCACTGTCTATAAACGACTTGTCGTCCTCTGTCTGAATAATCATAGTGGGCGGCGTCTTGGCAGAAACTTGAATTTCCGGAGCAAGTTGAAAATTCTCACCGCTCAAGTAGGCCGGATAGACCAGCAGGCAAAAGTCGGGACGGCAACTCGCTTTATCCACTTTCCGAAGCGGATAAGTCCTGTTATCAAATGAATTGGATGCCATGACCGACAAATGCGCACCAGCCGAAAAACCCATCACGCCAATGCGATCAGGGTCAATATTCAGCTCTTCCGCATGGGTGCGCAAATAGCTGACAGTCCGCTGCAAGTCCTGCAATGGCGCTTCATGCTTTTCTTTGCCTTCCCGTCTTGGCACCCTGTATTTCAATAAAACAGAGGTTATTCCAAGTTCATTAAGCCACAAACAAACTTCATCGCCCTCCAAATCGTAGGCAAGAATATTGTAGCCGCCGCCCGGACATACAATGATGGCCGCACCGCTGGCTACTTCTTCGGAAGCCTCGTATATCGTAATCGTCGGATCGCTCACATTCGTGACGCGAAGCACGGTCTCACCTGCAACGCGATTGCCTTCCCTGTCGGTCTTTTCTTCCAGCCGAACCATTTCGTCCGGCGCCCCTTCGGGAAACAGTTTGATTGTTTTCTCCTGCGCAACCGCTATCGTCAAAAGGCTCATCAAATAAAGGTATGTGCAAATAATCCGTCTCATTTAACTGCTTTATTTAAGTGCATTAGCCCGACAAATCTACAAAAAAACATTCGGGAAACAAAAAATCCGGCAACTTTTTGCTATACGATTTCCTTTTCCTGCATGTCTAATTCGTTCTTTTCCGGATCGTAGAACTTATATTCCAAATAGGTAAGGCTCTGATCTGCAATTACTTTCATCCTCGTCGAATATTTCATTTTCCATCTGAAACCGAGGGAGAACCATCCCTTATTGATATAGGCCGCTACGTACGGATGTACGTGCAAGGTAAATTTCTTTACATTATGCTTTTTCACCAGACATTCAATTTTGCCTTCCAAACTGTCGGTGAATAAAATTGACGATTTGATGACGCCTTTTCCGAAACACGACGGACAATTTTCAGTCGTTTGCACATCCAGAATCGGACGAACACGCTGACGGGTGATCTGCATCAGACAAAACTTGCTGAGAGGCAATATATTATGCTTCGCCCGATCGTTTGCCATCGCCTTACACATGTGCTCATAGAGTTGCTGGCGATTGCCCGATTCGGCCAAATCAATGAAATCCACAACGATAATCCCCCCCATATCACGCAGGCGCAATTGACGGGCGATCTCTGTAGCAGCAGCCAGATTGACTTCAAAAGCCGTCTTTTCCTGCTCGGTGCTGCCCTTGGTGCGATTGCCGCTGTTTACGTCAATCACGTGCATCGCTTCCGTATGCTCAATGATCAGGTAAGCGCCGCTCTTATAAGTAACCGTCCTTCCAAATAACGCCTTGATCTGTTTGGTGATAGCAAACTTATCAAATATAGGCGTGTCTTCGTTATAGAGTTTGACGATACTTTTCTGCTCCGGCGCTATCAGGTTGACGTATTCATGTACATTATTATATACTTCCTTGTCATTCACGTAAATACGCTGGAATGACTCATTGAATATATCGCGCAGCAAAGCAACCGTGCGTTCTGTTTCTTCATAAACAATAGCCGGCGCCTTCAGTTTGGTGAATTTACTCACCATGTCGTCCCAATGCTTGACCAGCAACTTGAGTTCGCTATCTAATTCCGCCACCCGCTTTCCTTCGGCCGATGTCCGTACGATGACGCTGAAATTCTTTGGCTTAACACTCTGTATCAACTGACGCAAACGCGCCCGCTCTTCGTTCGACCTGATCTTGGTAGAAACGGATATCTTATCCGAAAAAGGAATCACGACAAGGAAACGACCGGCAAACGACAATTCGGTTGTCAGCCGCGGCCCCTTGGTCGAGATTGGCTCCTTAGCTATCTGCACAAACAATTCCTGACCGACCGACAAAATATTTCCGATGCTGCCATCCTTTTCGATCTCCGGCGCATTCTGCCACTTGGAGATGGAATATTTTTTTTTGGGGTCGTCCTTTAATTGTTTCAGATACTTTTGTTGTGTGCCATAATTAGACCCAAGATCCTGATAATGAAGAAACGCCTCTTTTTTATATCCGACGTCCACAAAAACAGCATTCAGGCCAGGGAGCAGTTTCTTTACTCTCCCAAGATATATATTTCCTACAGCAAAAGAATCGCTTCGGGCTTCCTTTTGAAGTTCCACCAGACTCTTATCCTCTAATACAGCAATAGAAATCTCTTCCGGTTTTACATCTACAAATAATTCACTAACCACAACAAAAATTATAATCTTGTTACTATCATTCTCGTGTTAAGCAAAAGAACAAACTTAAAAAGAATTCTCATTAAGTTTGTTCTTTAACTGCTCAGTAAGACTTATTTCTTCTTATGTCTATTTTTTTTAAGTCTCTTTTTCCGCTTGTGCGTTGACATTTTATGTCTTTTTCTCTTTTTTCCGCTTGGCATGAATTTAAAAAATTAAAGAATGAAACAGCTACAATTATTTTTTCTTTTTCGCCACGCTATTCAAGAATACCTTGGCGGGTTTAAACGCCGGAATCTTATGTTCCGGAATAATAATCGTAGTGTTCTTTGAAATGTTACGCGCGGTTTTCTGAGCTCGCGTCTTTACAACGAAACTACCAAATCCTCGGAGGTACACATTTTCGCCTCCGGTAAGAGCGCCTTTTACTACGCCCATGAAAGATTCAACACTCGACAAAACTGTACTTTTGTCAATACCTGTACTCTTCGAAATTTCACTAACAATGTCTGCTTTTGTCATATTATTAAGTATTTAAATGAATAAAATCCTAATTTTTTGGACTACAAATGTATAGCATTTATTTGAATTGACAATACTTTTTCCCAAAAAAATTCATTTTTCTTGCGATTTTTCTTACTATTTTTGTCCCGTCGAAGCAAGGCTTGCGGTTATATTATTGATTATCAAATATATACAAAAACGAAAAAAAATGAGCGAAAATGAACTTTTTTTTCGCCTGGTACGCAAAAAACAGGCGAAATTTGCCTTGGAGAAGCGCCAAAGACCCTTACAGGATATGGATTTCAGAGGTGATTTTGCTGCAAACGCGCGCTATTCAGGGGATCGAATACTACAATCGCTTCCTCCGGAGCTTACCCGATGTCGAGGCATTGGCCTCAGCCCGGCAGGAAGAAGTGCTGAAGTAATGGCAGGGGTTGGGCGATAAACGACGGGGAAACGCCGTATTGAAACGATTTCTCAGAATCCCGCAATCGGAAACAGATCATTATGCGATCCCTAAACTAATGGCTAACTATTTGAATCACAACGTACAATTACACAAACTTGATTATTAGCATCTTATGTCATAATTAAAAAAAACGCAACCGGATTTAATTTTTTCGGCCAAATCGTTTGCAGATATTAAAAACAAATCCGTATCTTTGTATAGCAAATTGTCGTCCGGAATGGAATGGCGACAGTACGGTCTCGACCGGTAAAAATGAAATTTACTATACATTAATATATATACTATGTCACTAAACAAAGTAATAATTATCGGCAATGTGGGCAAAGATCCCACAGTGAAATATTTTGACAGTGGAAATGCGGTTGCTAATTTTCCGGTTGCCACGAACGAAAGAGGTTATTCGCTCCCGAACGGTACGGAAGTGCCGGAACGAACCGAATGGCATGACATCGTCGCAAGCCGTGACAGGGCGCAATTCGTTGAGAAGTATGTAAGAAAAGGCTCATCTGTCTATATTGAGGGCAAAATCCGGACGCGCAATTATGATGATCAGAGCGGAGTAAAACATTACATAACTGAGATTTATGCCGACAGGATCGAATTTTACAGTTCGGGGAAACGGCCGAATGGCGCCGGTGAAGGCGGAAGTGCGACAAGTGCAACTCCGCCTGCACAGGCTGCTGTTCAGGAGGCGCCGATCGAACCGCCAGTAGGAGATCCTGCGGACGATTTGCCCTTCTGAGAGTATTCATAAACAATACATTCCTTGGAATCAGACGATTACTTTCCGGCGCTATTCATTCAGGCTTGCACTTGTGAAGCGCTAATAAGCGGGGTTGTTATTTTTGCCGGCATACTTCTTTTATTGCTCATCTCCTGTCTGTTATCGGCAGGAGGAAAGGCATTGTTTGCACTTTCGCCGGATGAAACGGCGAATGTCAAAGAAGAAAAAACGCCGCGCGACGGACTGCTCAAACAATTTTTGTCCACCCCCCAACAAACTCATTCATCTATCGTTACGGCGCGTATCTTCCTGCACACGATAGTCGTTGCCGGCATGATCTACGCAACGGGCATGTTCGTAAATGGCTGGCCATTTGCCTGGCCGGGCGTCTATGTCGCAGGAGTAATCGGGTTAGGCATCGGTTTGTGCCTGCTCATCGGACTTGTACCGCAGGCCATCGTTGCAAACAATGCCTTGCGCATCGCACGATTCACCGCTCCGCTCCTGAAAATCACAGCGATTATCTGCTATCCGCTCACGCGGCTGATGTCATCGCACGTCTATGCGGCGACATACGGCAAAAACGCTTCCGCCAACGAATCGAACATCATATCCAAAGATACGACCAACGAAAAAGAAATGCTGGAAGAAATCATTCATTTCTATAATAAACGGGCGGATGAAATCATGGTGCCCCGTTTGGATGTAGAGGCGATTGACATCAAAGCTACGTTCAAGGAAGTAATGGATTTTATCATCCGCACCGGGTTTTCGCGCATCCCTATCTACGAGGATTCGGAAGACAATATCAAAGGCGTTCTTTATGGAAAAGACCTGCTTATCTCTATCGAAAATCCGAGTAATTTTCAGTGGCAGAGCCTGATACGACCGGCATACTTTGTTCCCGAAACAAAGAAAATTGATGATCTGCTGGACGAATTTCGCACCAACAAAGTCCATATCGCTATTGTGGTGGACGAATTTGGGTGCACATCCGGCATCGTCACGCTGGAAGATATTATTGAGGAGATTGTTGGTGAAATCGCCGATGAATACGATGATGACGAAAAACTGTTCGTCACCTTGCCGGATGGCAGTTACATTTTTGAAGGGAAAATCCAACTGAACGACTTTTTCCGTGAAACGGATATTGATCCCGAAACATTCGGGAAAATGACAGACGACGTCGAAACGCTCGGCGGCCTGCTGACGCTCATCAAAGGCACCCTTCCACACCGGCGCGAAGTCATTGATTATAAAGGATATCGCTTCCGCGTATTGGAAGCGGATGAGCGCAGGGTGCGTAAAATCAAGTTTAGCCGGATTGAACCGCCCGCGAAAAAAAAAAGAGGACCCGCAGCCATCCTGTTTGAACTCCTGTTGATAAGCCTATGTGTTTCGTGCGTTGAATATACGCCCAAACCGCGTGGTTTTTTCCGGATTGATATGCCCAAAGCCAACTATACTGAGCTATCCCTCCGCGAATTACCTTATTCTTTCCATGTATCGCAATACGTTACGGTCGAATTGCCGCCCGAACATCAATCGGACGACTGGATGAATATATCCTACCCTGCCTTAAATGCTAAAATCTATTGCAGTTACCGGAAAATCAATCCCCAAACGCTATTGGCCGCCGGACAGGAATGTCGGGAATTAGTATCCCGCAGTGTTCAAAAAGCAACCAACATCACGGAACAGGCGTATGAAAACCCGGATATTCATGTCTATGGCACTCTTTTTCAGGTAGAAGGAGAGACTTCTGCGCCGCTACAGTTCATGCTGACGGACAGCGACCGCCATTTTTTCCGCGGGGCGTTGTACTACCAGTGTCGGCCTAATCCCGATTCGCTGGCGCCCGTCACCCGTTACCTGCACGACGATATCAGGGAATTGATCGAATCCTTCAAGTGGAAATAATTATGCCTGTTCTGCAAACGCACGCCGACCCGCTGTGGGGCATCTGGAAAATCGAAGAAACATGGGAAGAAATGCTCCGTCAATTAGACAGGCAAACGGATTATATTTCATATATAAATAATTGTAAATCAGATAATAGGAAGAAAGAATGGTTAGCCGTCCGATTGCTGTTGAAAACACTGACCGGAAAAGAGATGAAGATTGCCTATCATTCAAACGGAACTCCTTATTTAATTGACAGTGAATATAATATAAGCATATCGCACACCAAAGGCTATGCAGCCGTATGCTTGAATCGCGGCAAACCGGCGGGCATTGACATTGAACATCGTTCGGAACGTATTCACAAAATAAAATCCCGCTTCCTGAACGAACAGGAATGGGAAATCCTGGGCGCCAACCCTTCTACAGACACCTTATTGATCTGTTGGTGCGTTAAGGAAGCGACATTCAAATTGACAGGTCGGCAAACAGCCGACTGGCAGAAAGATTTTCATATCCTGACGCTTGAACATTCTTCCTGCAACAACGGCATTGCCACCGTAAAAGAAACGCTTACACCCCGTTCGGCTACCTGCAGGATAAGCTATCATATCTATCCGGAATTTATTGTTGCCTACAGTTTATAACTGTATGACAGAAAGGATTTTACTTGGATTCAGAAGCCTCTTTGCGTTTGTTTTCCCGTTTTGGAAACCAACCTTTTTCCACTCGTTTCCGCTGGTGAAAAAGTTCGCCAATGCCCCATAGCGAAGAAAAGGCAAACACACCGCACAGGGAAGAAACCACGATATTTTTCACTAAAAACGAGCCTGTTATACCAATCATGCCCATCAACAGGAAAACCCACCAGCATTTCACCCCGAAATAATACTCACCCCAAATAACTAACGGGTGGAAAACGCCAATGATTAAAAAAGTAGCAAGGCCTACAAAAAGGCCTGTCAGGTTGTATGTCGCAATAAAATCCATTGTTATTTTTCGTTTGTTAAGAACATAAGTCACTGATAAGAACGGGATAATCATCTATCATTGCTTCCTCTTCCCGTGCATCGGGTTCCGGTTCCGGTTCCGCTTTTTTCGGCGCTGACGCTGACCGCTCCGATTCCGTAAAATCATACAATCCGGCAGTATCATCACTGTCCTCTTCCGGATCATTGACCTTGAGCGAATCAGCCGACTCCACAACACCGCCTTCCTCGTCCAATAAAGGCTCTTCTATAAGAAGTTCATCCTCCTCCACTCCGACAGCCGGCACGTGAAGCGCCTCAATCGCCCCCGCTTCTTTATATCCGTCTGCCTCTTTCGTCTCCCCTTCTTTTGTCCCCTCTTCTTTCGTCTCTACGGCTTTTTCTTCCGCTTTCTCCTCTATCCGTTCATTTTCCTTTTCTTCCTGTTCTTCTTTTTCTTCCTGTTCTTCTTTTTTACCATCTGCCTTCATGGCAATTACTTTTTTCTGATTTCCTAAAATAATTCCAAAAAACGTCATCATAAAAAATCCCTTGTTACTTGTGAAAAAAGAGTCGGATATATTTTCAATAAAAACAAACATCGCCAGGATCAACAAAATGGCAAACATTTGAATATCATTACTATGCTTAAATCGGATAAGTGATTTTGAGATGACATAGATCCAGAAAAACAAAAAGAGCGCCACCCCGATAATGCCGAACTGAGCCAGCGACGGATAGTAGGAATCCGACACGGAAAACCAGTTCTGCGGCGTCAGGCCACTGACGGAATTAAGCCCGTATTCCGAATAAATTTCCGAATAATACACGCCGGAAGCATGGGTGGCAAACGAGGCAAAACCACTCCCCAGCGGGAAAAAATCCTTCAGGATATCAACAGCCGTGCGATAGAGCGTGGAACGCGCTAAAAAATCGTACTCGCCGTTCACTGTTTCGGAAGGAAAGAGATATTGCGATATTTGCGACTTCGATATTTGAAAGACAATCAGCGCAATAGCAACCAGCACAATACTTGTCCGCATATTGTATTTAAACACTTTTGCATCCCTGAAATACAACAAAATACCTGCCGTCAAAAGGAAGAACCCGTAAAACTTTGAATAAACGGCTATCAACCCTGCCGAAAGCATGATAAGGAAGGTAATCCGGTCTTTTACAGTAAAATCACTGCAATAGAGATAGACCAATGACAGACAAACGATGCTCGCCACATAATTCGTCGGCTGTCCCATCGCTATGTCAAAAACGGAACGCTCTAACAGTCCGTAAAGCCCTATCGGCAACAAAAATACCCACACATAAAAACAAAGTCGCTTCAACACAGACCTTTGCGATGCGGAAAAAGCAGGCGCTATCTGCGCCACCATGAAGAAAGTCAGGTAGGGACGTATCTGGATCAGGAAATCAAGCGCAATCGCACGATGCGTATTATGAGCAATATAGAAGGAATAGCCAAGGTAAAATATAAAAACATATAACGTAAACAAAAAGCCCCGGTTAAAGTTCCGGTTTTTCGTTGCAACGATGTAAATGCCATACACAAGTATCAGCAGGAAACAGCATAATTCATCTATCCCACTGAAATTAACCAAATTACACAAGACCACCCCGAAAAACAGGATGAATCCGAACAGGTAAACAAAGTACTTATGTACGAATTTGTATATCATTTGTATCTTCTACTTGCGTTTTTTATAAGAACGGACAAATGTACGACTTTTTTTTCTATTAACATTACTGTGAATATATCAAAATTTCAGTTTTAACTTATTGCCTTGTTATATTAATATAAATTAACAATAAAGGAATTTAGGAAATAGCGGATTTTGGTAAAAAACGAGTACCTTTACGCCCTCAAAAACAAACATATTGAATATGAAAATAGCAATTGTTGGAACCGGTTACGTAGGTTTAGTAACAGGGACTTGTTTTGCCGAAATGGGCACGGAGGTCTATTGTGTTGATATTGACAGTCAGAAAATTGAAAATTTGAAAAAAGGCCTCGTTCCGATCTATGAGCCGGGCTTGGAAGAAATGGTGCTTCGCAACTACGAAGTGGGACGAATCCATTTCACAACTGAGTTAAAACCTGTCTTAAATGAAGTGGACGTGTTGTTCAGCGCGGTAGGAACGCCGCCGGACGAAGACGGCAGCGCCGATTTGAAATACGTTCTCGATGTAGCCCGCACCGTTGGGCAGGCTATGACCAAATACCTCTTAGTCGTCACGAAAAGCACCGTTCCCGTAGGTACGGCGCAGAAAATCAGACAGACCATCCTTGACGAACAGGCCAAACGTGGTGTATCCATCCCGTTCGACATTGCGTCGAATCCCGAATTTCTGAAAGAAGGCTCTGCGGTGAAGGACTTTATGCACCCCGACCGGATCGTTATCGGCGTAGAATCCGAAAAGGCAAAAAAATTGATGGAAAAACTGTACCATCCCTTCATGCTGAACAACTTCCGCATAATCTACATGGACGTTTCGTCGGCCGAAATGACAAAATACGCCGCTAACGCCATGCTGGCGACGCGCATCAGTTTCATGAACGACATCGCCAACCTGTGCGAGATCATTGGAGCTGACGTCAATATGGTACGAAATGGAATCGGCGCAGACTCGCGCATTGGCAGCAGTTTTCTTTATGCCGGCTGCGGCTACGGCGGTTCATGCTTCCCAAAAGACGTAAAGGCGCTCATCAAGACGGCGCAAACCCACCAATACCCCATGCGCATCCTGCAAGCGGTAGAAGACGTCAATGAAAACCAGAAAAAAATCCTGTTCCGGAAACTTAGCAAACACTATAACAACGACTTGCAGGGCAAGCACATTGCCATTTGGGGGTTAGCCTTCAAGCCTGAAACGGACGATATGCGCGAAGCGCCTGCGCTCGTTCTCATTGAAGCCCTGCTGGATGCCGGATGCCGGATTACGGCCTACGATCCTGTGGCTATTCCCGAAGCCAAACGGCGCATCGGCGACAGTATCCGCTATGCAAAAGACATTTACGAATGTGTCCATGACGCCGATGCGCTGCTGGTGGTTACGGAATGGAAAGAATTTCGCTTGCCCGTATGGAATTATATCAAACAACAGATGAAGAACCCGTTGATCTTCGACGGACGGAACATTTATAATGCTACCGACCTGGTAGAAAACGGGTTCACCTACTATTGCATCGGAAGGTGAGGCAATGCAATGATCTGCACCGGCCCCAACAAGCCTGATTCCTGCAACGGACTGTCAGCTTTCCAACGACTGTAGCGCGACTGTACTATCCGGTCTTTCTCCGGTAGCTGCATGTCGCCTATCAGCCTGTTCTTCCATGTATTAACTACTTCGATTTCGATATCGTTATCCCCCTCTTTCAGGAAAGGCGTTATGTTGGCGCGGTAAGGGTCTGTCCATACACCGCCTGCATATTCGCCGTTAACTTTGACTTTCGCCATCGCACTCAGTTTCCCCAAGTCAAGGTAGAACGTTTTGTCCTGCGGCAGTCTGGCAATATTGATTTTCGTCTTGTAAACAGCTGTTCCCGAATAGTAACGGATACGCTCGTCGTCCGATTGCGTCCAGTCTTGCAGTTGCGCAAACGTCACGGCTTCGGACGGGCCGCGATGGACTGCGTCGTCCTCGAAAGCCACTGTCCACGGCTCGCTTGCGGTTGTAACGATTTCGGGTTGCGGGAAATTGGCCGATTTGTCTGTTGTTTTCGGCTTACCTTTCTTGCGGAATACGACGAACGCACTGCCGGATACGCCTAATTCCAGCGGAACAATGGTCGTTTCGTCTCTCTGTTCAAACGCCGGCAACAGCCGGACATCACCCGTCAGGGCGTCCCATAATTCGGGCTGCATGCCTTTCACACGGAACTGCGCTTTGACGCTCACGGGCTGCTTTTTCTGACTGGAAATGAAATAAATTTCCTTCCCGCCCAATGTGCGGTGTGCAAACAGCATACTGTCCTTGTCGAGCAGGCAATCGGGCGTCATTTTCAACAAAAATGCTAAAGCATCTTCAAGAAATATAGCACTGATTACCATCCCCTTACCATACGAGTGGTATTTGAAGGACGGATCGCCCCACATCTTCGTAGCCAGCTCTTTCACCTGGTTATCGGCATCGGGATAATTTTGTAAACTGGGCGAACGAACGGGCGGTGGTCCCAGCACCACGCCGCCTTCGAGCACTAACTGCTCAATCTTCTGCAGCACTTCGGGGCGCATCGTTTCCTGTGGCGGAAGGACGAGTATCCGGTAGGATGTGCCGTGCGGCAAGACGAATTTGCCATCTTTCACCTTCATATCGCGCAGAATCACTTCGGCGTTGATATAGTCGTAATCATAGCCTCTGGGCAGTTTGCAATAACTTGCATCGGTCATTTTTTGCGCATCGCCTGCATTCCCAAAAGGATTCATCGCACTGCTGCTCACATTCGGGCCTGTCATTTTAGGCGCGTCTTCGCCGATAAAATAAGCAATGTCGGCCACACTCAGCCCCTGCTGCATCATGAAATTACAGCGTTTCAGATAGAGCGTAAACAGATCCATCTGGCTGAACCACGTGTTTTTACGATTGAACTCATTGCCAAACCAGGCGTCAATACCCGGATAATCATTTTCGTAGGGCTGTTCAATATAAACATGGAGCACCGTCTGGTTGATGCCTTCGGAAAACGACCAGTCGCCCAGGCTTTTAAAGTTAGCCGGATAGCGTGTGAAAGCCGGCCCGCCGCTTGTAAACGATTCCGCCGACGCTCTCACCTTCCCATAGATATGGGCGCATGAGGCGGCGATGCGATTCTCGTAGCGGTTGGTGCTCTGCCCATCCCAAAACTCGCCGCCAATCTCGTCCGACTGGCCGCCGTATTGCAGGAACTCGCCGGGGAAACCCCAGTGGCCGTAATTCTCCAACCATGTGGTAAGGCCGTGCTGATGACTGATTTCGCGCAATCCACCCACGTAATCATACGATACCTTGTCGGCCACCATTCGCCGGACGTCCCACAGGAAACGGTCGGACAGGTCGGGGCTGCCGATGATATGCCCTTTAAACACAGGTAAAAACGGCGTCGCATCGTATCCGAAGCGCGTTTTGAACTCATCGAGAAATCCATCCGTGAAATTCTGGCTGCCCATCTCGTAACTGTCTTCCACAACGATTTTCCACGACTTGCGATCTTCCGCCGGAATACGTTTCAGGATTTCGCCGAGAAATCCGTCGAAATGCGCCGCTACATGTTCTTTGCTCATCTTGTCCACCTCAAGGCCGGTGCCTTCGGGCGATGCAGGGCCGTTTTGCACGCCGGTCAATGTCATGCCGGTGCGCAGTATAATCCATTCACCTTCAGGTACATCCCATGTCAGCGTGCCATCAGGCGTCATATTCTTTGTAATATCCTGCACGTCTTGCGCTGTGGCCACGGAAACGCCTTGCAATCCGGGTTGAACATCCCACATGTAGAAATCCCAGGGCGGCAAATTGCCTTCTGTCACCTTGGCAAGCGTCTTTTCGGCAACACGCTCAACAAACGGCGTAGAACTCAATACAATGCTGTTTATCATGCTATTGCGCTCTCCGCGCCGGTGAAACACCAACCGGTATTCCTGCGCCTGCACTTCATCCGGCGTCACCACAACAGGCGAATATGGAACAAATCCCACCTGGACGCTGTAATTGGTGCGTTGGACGCTAAATTGTTTGATCGTCCGGTAGTCCGCCCCGTCCTTCACCTGGAAGTCTATCGCAACATTCAGGTTGCCGGCCGGATAGACAGCGATACTGCGGACTGTTTCAGCCTTGGGAAGGATGATATCCAGCGACGATTCCTTGTCGGTCAGGATGTATTTGGCCTCTTTCGGCTTCGGCGAAGCGGACAGCGCCTGGAGATTGGTCGGAATCGTTTTCACGCCTGCAGCGTCCAACAGATTCTCTCCATAACCGGCCGCTACCGGAAAAGCAACCACCTTGACGTCCTGGAAGAACGTGTCCGGTTGCGCTAATTTCTGAGTAATCTTTTGCGGGCCTTTCACACGCAGCTCGGAAGCGGCTAAGTAGCGCATCGCCTGTTCCGGCTTCACCCACGGGCCGCCCGACTGGCTCCAGCCCGGACAGTTGAACAGACCAATCTCGACGCCCTCTTCAGTCGCCGTTTTCAGGGCGGCATGAAGCACGTCATACCATTCGTCGGAGAAGACTTTCACCTTTCCGAAATAATCGCCGCTGACGATATTACTCCCGATAAAAGCGCGGTTAATCCCGGCCTTTTTCATCGCGCGAACATCGGCAATGACGCCTTCTTTCGAGATATGGTCATTGATCCAGTACCAATAAACGCCTGTCTTGATGCTGTCGGGAGGCGTGATAAAACCCTGTTTAACAGCGGCAAAGTCAACCTTCCTTCCGGAAATTGACTGCTGGCAGCCGCTTAACAGGCACGTTACGGCCGCCGTCATAATAAATAAATATACCTTCATAAAATCAATCGGTTAATGAGTACTTAATTTTTTTCGGCTTCAAAGATACTAATTAATCCCGAATCACAACATATAAAAAAACGCCTTTTCTCTCATATCTGTTTTTTAGCAAAAAAAGTGGAGGCGAACTTTGGTAAGTTCGCCTCCATTCATAGTAAGCAACAAACAAATAAAATTTTATTCTAAAATTTTCTTCTTCCTTATTGTATAATAACCTTATGCACCGAACCGTCCTTGAGCGTGACTACATAAACGCCGCTCTCCATCGGGACGCCTGTCTGGCCTTCCGATATGTCTATCCGGCGTACTAATTTGCCCACTACAGAGTAGATGCTTGCAACGTCTTCGGCCGCTACATTGATGTACAGCGTATTGCCCGACGCCCATACCTTGGCGCCGTTTACGGCTTCATTGACGGTCTCACTGCCCTGCTCTTCAGGACCTATATAAATGTATATCGGCTGTGTCTTGACCTGACGGAGGATGTACTCGTATTCGCCGTTCGCGTTGAGCGTGCCGGTCAGTACTTCCTGTACGCCGTTGATGATACGGCTTGTCTTCACCTTCAGCGGTTTGCCGTCCGCAAACGTAAGCGTGAACTTGAAGTCGCCGTTCGTCGTGTAGTGTACTCCCGTTGCAGGAGGATTGGACGTTACGCCCGCTACGCTCGGCATTACTACCGCACGTTCGAGTACAGGCGGTTTGATGCCGCCAATACACAGGTAAACTACCTGCTCGATGCTGTCTATATCCAATGCCAGCGCATAGTCGTCCAACTTCGGCGTTGCAAGGTGCAGGCGGTTCAATGCGCCCGGCTCTGCGCTCTTGTAGCGAAGGATCGGGTAGCACAGAGTGTCATATTCCTGGCAGGGGCGTTTCTCGATAAACACCTTCACATCCCCGCGGGTAATAATGTTATCCACATCTAATACGTCCACTGCCTGACCCGGATAGATGCTGTTAGCCGCGTTCGGTGTACCTACCGTGAAGTGCAGTTCCGATCCGCTGTCCAAACGAAGGTCTTTCGTATAGAGCGTTCCGGCTATCTGCTCGTAACATGCGCCCTTGACGCCCAACGATGCAAAACCGGCCGCTACCTTCGCGCCTATCTCTACATATACGTCTGCATATATCCGTCCGAATCCGCCGAATACGGTGCTCGTGATCACTTCCAGTGCAGGGTCTTCCAACCACAGCTCGCTCTCCGTGCGACCGCAGGCGCCGACAGGCTCCATGTGGAGGTGACGGGTATAGATACCGCTGTACTG
>JAISUI010000062.1 GCA_031272155.1 Tannerella sp.
TTCATATATTACCTTGTATTTTTTTTTTTTCGGTGTCCCGCTCCGTCCGGGGGCCGCCCCCCCACAAAACATTCGTTAATTCCGTGGCGGTTTTTTGAGGGATTTATTAATAAAAGTTGAAGGATTTGTGACAAAAAATTAAAGTTCTGGTACAGGTATTTGGGGCATTGGCATGGATAAGAAGGAGGTTCATGGTCGGGCATTCTGAGCGCCTTCGGCGGGTATAAAAAAAGCGGGTAAGCTGACTATATCGCGCCGCTACAACCCCGTACCCTTGCTGCGATCAAGCCCTGGGGGAGTTTCGGGGGAGCTGGCCGTATAGGACTTACCCGGCTGCAAAGGTGAGTATTTTTTTTGAATTGTGCAAATTTATTTTTTTATTTCCCCATTATTGTTTTACTTTGTGGCGTGATAAAAAGAGGCTATACATCTGCAAACAGTGTAGAGACGGATGTGACAGAGCGTTTTATGCGCTATGTCGGGTTCGACACCCAGTCGGACGATTCTTCCGGCTCGCAGCCCAGCACCGTCGGCCAGTTCAGGCTGGCCGAGACGCTGGCTGGGGAACTTCGTGGCATGGGGCTGACGGAAGTTTCGCTGAGCGGGGGGGGATATGTGATGGCTACATTACCGGCCAGCTCAGGCTTGACGGAGGTTCCTACGGTGGGGTTTATCGCTCATCTGGACACCAGCCCCGACATGTCGGGCAGGGACGTAAGGCCGCGCATAGTGGACTATATGGGGGGTGATATTGTGCTCAACGAGACAATGGGGACGATGCTTTCGCCTTCCGCATTTCCGGAGCTGGGGCGCTATGCGGGTCAGCAGCTGATAGTGACCGACGGGACTACCCTCCTGGGCGCCGACGATAAGGCTGGCATCGCAGCGATCATGGCTGCGATGCAGTATTTCACGGATCATCCGGAGGTGGAGCATGGTCGGGTGCGCGTTGGTTTCACTCCCGACGAGGAGATAGGCCGGGGCGCCGAAGGATTTGACGTGGCGGCGTTCGGATGCGAGTGGGCTTATACGGTGGACGGCGGCGAGCTGGGCGAAATAGAATATGAGAACTTCAACGCTGCTACGGCCGAAGTCCACATACGCGGCCTGAACGTTCATCCGGGCTATGCCCGCGGCAAGATGGTTAATGCCTCTCAGCTGGCGATGGAGCTAAATTCACTGTTGCCCGCCGCCCAGCGACCGGAATATACGACGGGCTACGAGGGCTATTTCCACCTGACCGACGTGAAAGGGACGGTGGAAAAGGCGACGCTTACGTATCTGATTCGCGATCACGACCGCCGCATGTTTGAAGAAAAGAAGGCGCTGCTTCGGTCGGTGGTGGGCGAGCTGAGCCGGAAGTATTCCGGGGGCAGCGTGGAAGTGATGATACAGGATCAGTATCGCAATATGCGCGAAGTGATCGAAGGGCGTATGGATATTGTGGACATTGCCATAGAGGCCATAGAAGCGACGGGCGTTATGCCCTGTATCCGCCCCGTGCGGGGCGGGACGGACGGCGCCCGGCTTTCGTTTGCAGGTCTCCCCTGCCCCAACCTGTTCTCGGGCGGGCTGAATTTCCACAGCCGCTATGAGTATCTGCCCGTGCAGTCGCTCAAGAAGAGTATGGAAACGATAATAGAACTTATAAAGACAATTAAAATAAAGTACAGATGAAAACGACCGCATTTACAGAAATACATACATCGCTTGGTGCAAAGATGAGCGAGTTTGCCGGCTATTGGATGCCGATAGAGTACAGTGGTATTATAGAGGAACATTTGGCCGTATGCCGTGGGGTGGGCGTATTCGACGTTTCGCACATGGGCGAGATATGGGTGGAAGGTCCTCATGCGCTGGATTTCCTCCAGCAAGTTACATCCAACGACGTTTCCGCCCTTGCGGAAGGGAGAGCGCAGTACAGTTGCATCCCCAACGAGAGTGGAGGGATAGTGGATGATATAGTGGTCTATAACTATTGCGGGAGCGTGTATGTGCTCGTAGTCAATGCTGCGAACATTGAGAAGGACTGGGCGTGGTTAAAGTCTCACAATCCGATGGGCGCTACGCTGGCCAACGAGTCCGACCGTACGGCTCAGCTGGCTGTACAGGGGCCTATGGCTACGCGGGTGCTTCAACGCCTGACGAAGGAGAACCTGTCGGCTATGCCGACGTATTCGTTTGTTGCCGGCGACCTGGCAGACCGCGAGGTGATCATATCGCACACGGGCTATACGGGCGCTGGCGGTTTTGAGCTGTATTTCTATCCCGCCGACGGCCCTCATATATGGAACGCCATCTTCGAGGCGGGAGACCCTGAAGGCATACGTCCTGTGGGACTTGGCGCCCGCGACACGCTGAGGCTGGAGATGGGCTACTGTCTATACGGGAACGAACTGGACGATACTACTTCGCCCATCGAAGCGGGTCTGGGCTGGATTACCAAATTCACGGACGGTAAGAACTTTCCATCGCGCGCCCTGCTGGAACGGCAGGTGCAGGAAGGGACAGAGCGCAAGCTGTGCGCCTTTGAGATGGAGGAGAAGGCTATTCCCCGCCACGGCTATGAGCTGGTGACGAGGGATGGCGACTGGATTGGCACGGTTACGTCGGGCAGTGTATCGCCGCTGACGCGCAAGGGTATCGGGCTGGGCTACGTCAGATCGGAATATGCCGCTTTGGGGACGGAGATCGCCGTGCTGATACGTGAGAGGCTTCTTAAGGCGCGGGTAGTAAAATTGCCGTTTCGCCATCTGCCATGAGGACGGACGTGTGTCTTTCGCCGGCGCTCTGGCCGACTCAACCGCATGGCAAGGCTACCGTAGTCGTCACGGACGTGTTTCGGGCTGCAACGACGATCATCACCGCCTTAGAGAACGGCGCCCGCAGCATCCTGCCGGTGGCAACCGTCGAGGAGGCTACCCAGTGGAAGAAGCGAGGCTGGCTGGCCGGAGCGGAACGTAACGTGCGCAAGTGCGCCTTTGCCGACTTCGGCAATTCGCCCGCCGACTATACGCCCGACAAAGTGGCAGGTCGGGATATTGTCTTTACGACTACCAACGGCACGAGGGCTATCCGCTGCGCCATGGCGACAAACAGTGTCCTTATAGGCGCCTTTGCGAACCTTCAGGCGGTGGCCGACCGGTGTGCACGGGAGGAGCGCGACGTCGTGGTGCTCTGCTCCGGATGGGAGGATATGGTGTGTGTGGAGGATACGCTCTTTGCTGGCGCGCTGACGGCATGTCTGGGGACGTATGACTACCACACGGGGGGCGATGCTGCGCGGATTGCCCTCCTGCTATGGAAAGAGGCGCGTGGAAACCTGGCCGGATATCTGGAAAGGACGGAACATGTGGCGCGGCTCAGGGCTAACGGGCTGGACGAGGATATCGCGAGGTGCCTGCAGCTTAATACGTCGTCGCTCGTGCCGGCTGTTACGGAGATAGGTGAATTAATGTGCCGGTAGGGAGTTTTTTGGAGAGGGTTTGCATGGGATAAAAAAAGTGCGTATATTTGCAGTATCTAAAAACACAGGGAAAATGAAAACGATTTCTTTGAAAATAGATGAGGACTTATATGACGGCACAGTGGCAATGCTCGCTTCTGTAAATCTGTCGCGCAATCGTTACATCAACGAAGCTATTCTGTATTATAATAAACTGCAGAAGAAACTGCAGCTTGAAAAGGTTTTGGAAGCCGAATCCAAGGCCTGTGAGCAAAGTTCCAGGGAAGTGCTTAATGAGTTTGAAATGATTGACGATTATGATTTTTGAACAGTACGAAATATGGCTTGCCGACCTCAATCCGCAAATGGGTACCGAAGCGGGGAAAATACGTCCTGTGCTCGTTGTGCAGACTGATTCGTTAAACCGTATTCCTCATTCATCGGTGCTGATTTGTCCGCTTACGACCAATGTTGTACGGAGTGCTATTTATCTGCGTGTTCATCTCAAGGCAGGAATGGCCTTCCTCTCGAAGGATTGCGATATAATGACCGACCAAATACGTGCAATTGATACAAGACGGTTGATAAGACTGCTCGGCAAGTTGCCTGCAAAAGCAATAAAAGAAGTAAGAGACAATCTTCGGATAGCATTGGATTTATAAAAGAACTAATGACTCCTATATATACAAACATGAAAAAATTGTTGTCAATACTGTTACTGACTTGTATTACTGCAAGCGTATCCGCGGGGTTCAGTCCGGTGGACTATGTGAATCCCTTAGTGGGAACGATGTCGAAACATTCGCTTTCGACTGGCAATACATACCCTGCTGTCGCCATGCCGTGGGGTATGAACTTCTGGACTCCCCAGACGGGCAAGATGGGCGATGGCTGGGGTTATACCTACGACGCCGACAAGATCAGGGGCTTCAAACAGACACACCAGCCCAGTCCGTGGATAAACGACTATGGGCAGTTTGCACTGATGCCCGTGACCGGCAGAGCCGTCTTTGATCAGGATGAGCGAGCGAGCTGGTATTCCCATAAAGCCGAGACTGCGACTCCTTACTATTACAAGGTGTATCTTGCCGACCATGATGTGGTGGCGGAGATAAGTCCTACGGAACGCGCCGCCATGTTTCGCATCACCTTTCCGGAGAGCGACAGTTCGTTTGTGATCATAGATGCATTCGACGAAGGCTCGTACGTTAAAATCATTCCGTCGGAAAACAAAATCACAGGCTATACAACCAAAAACTCCGGAGGCGTGCCGGATAACTTCAAGAACTGGTTTGTGGCGGTTTTTGACAAGCCCTTTACCTACCATGCCATCGTTCGCGACAAAACGATTGAAGAAGCAAAAACGGAAGCTGCATCCGACCATTCGGGTGCAATCATAGGTTTCCGCACCCGGCGGGGCGAAGTGGTGCACGTCCGCGTGGCGTCTTCGTTCATCAGCATCGAACAGGCCGAACTCAACCTTCAAGAACTCGGAAAGGACGATTTTGAGACCATCCGAGCTAAGGGCAAGGAGCGGTGGAACGATGTGCTGGGCAGAATAGAGGTCGAAGACAGCGATATTGACAAGTTACGGACGTTTTATTCCTGCCTGTACCGGTCGGTGCTTTTCCCCCGAAGTTTTTATGAGATAAACGCGGCGGGCGAGATTGTTCATTACAGCCCCTACAACGGTCAGGTATTGAAAGGCTATATGTTTACCGACACCGGTTTTTGGGATACGTTCCGGTCGCTGTTCCCGTTTCTCAATCTGCTATATCCTTCCATGAACGTGAAGATGCAAGAGGGTTTGGTGAATGCATACAAAGAGAGCGGTTTCCTGCCCGAATGGGCAAGTCCGGGACATCGCGGCTGCATGGTGGGGAACAATTCCGTATCCGTCGTGGCCGACGCATGGCTGAAGGGGCTTCGGGGCTATGATATAGAGACGCTTTGGGAGGCCGTGAAACATGGCGCCAACGCTGTGCATCAGAAGGTTTCGTCGGTGGGCAGGCTGGGCTACGAATATTACAACCGCCTCGGCTACGTGCCCTGCAATGTACGGATCAGAGAGAGCGCCGCCCGCACGCTCGAATATGCCTACGACGACTGGTGCATCTGGCAACTCGGTAAGGCGCTCGGCAAACCAGACAGCGAAATAGCCATTTATGCCCAACGCGCGATGAACTACAGGAATCTCTATGATCCGTCGCACCGTTTGATGCGGGGCAAGAACGAGGACGGCACGTTTCAGTCGCCATTCAATCCGCTTAAGTGGGGCGGCGCCTTTACGGAGGGCAACAGCTGGCACTACACATGGTCGGTTTTCCATGATCCTGCCGGACTTATCAACCTGATGGGCGGCGAGAAGGAATTTGTGGCCATGCTTGATTCTATTTTCAATATTCCGCCGCTGTTTGATGCGAGTTACTATCGCTCGGTCATTCATGAGATACGCGAGATGCAGATCATGAATATGGGAAATTATGCGCATGGCAACCAGCCGATTCAACACGTGATCTATCTGTACAACTATGCCGGCGAGCCATGGAAAGCGCAGTACTGGACGCGGGAGGTGATGCATCGCCTCTATAATCCCAATCCCGACGGCTATTGCGGCGATGAGGACAACGGTCAGACCTCCGCCTGGTACGTATTTTCGGCGATGGGCTTCTATCCCGTCTGCCCTGGTTCCGGAGAGTATGTGCTCGGAAGTCCTCTGTTCAAGAAGATGACAGTCGTCCTTGAGAATGGCAAACGACTTACGATTAGCGCCCCCGACAACAGCGATGCCAACCGCTATGTCAAAGCTATGCGCATCAATGGCGCCGCCTCGACAAAAAATTATATCACTCACGAAACACTGATGAATGGTGCCGATATCTACTATGTGATGAGCGCCGAACCCGACAGGTCGCGAGGTGTAAACAAAGCGGATTTCCCGTATTCATTTTCGAGCAGTCATTGACCGCGCAGAAGTTATTTAACGCTGAAGTAAAAATAAGAAATAGAGAAGAAATATGAGATGTAAGTTTTTGTTTGTATTGATGTGCTTTGGATTGACAAGCGTCCAATTGCAGGCGCAACAGAAGCCGACACCCGAAGAAGTGGCGCGCGATCGCGCCCGGAATATCCGGCTGCCCGAATCGGACTGGCACTATCAGCGCGTGAAAGATTACGTAGAGGAAACGCCCGACGATGATTATCTGCACGCATCGGAAGCGGCCTATGAGGCGTTTCGCGACATTAAGTTTTCGGTCAGGATCCATTGGGGAGTGTATGCCATGAAGCATGTAGAAGCATCGTGGCCGCTATTGGCCATGACGCCTGCCGAGGCAGCGGAGTATAACCAGCTGTATAAAAAATGGAACCCGACGAAGTTTGACGCTGACGGCTGGATGGACTTTTTCAAACGTATCGGGGCGCAGTGCATGGCATTTACGACGAAGCATACCGATGGTTTCTCGCTGTTTCACACCAAAACCCGTGTCCGTTCACGTATAAACTACGCCGCTTCGACACTCGACGCCGACGCCGTTACTCATAAACCCGGACAGTATAACAGCGCCCCCGTCTGGCAGATGAAAGGACATCCGACGCTCGAAGAATGCGACCTGCACTACAGTGTCGAAGAGTCGCCTTACAAAAAGGATATTGTGAAGCAACTCGCCGATGCGGCGCACAAACACGGTATAAAGATTGACTTCTACTTCCCGCATGTGGACTGGTATGACGCCGATTTTCGCCCTTACGACCATAACCCTGCTACCCGCGCTCAACCAGAACCTTCGCAACAAACGCTTAAAGAATACGCCAGTCATATATATAATTCCAGCACACGCACTCCGGAAGAGACGAGACGCTTCCTGACCCGTCACCGCGAGCAGTTGCGCGAATTGCTGACCAACTACGGCAAGATTGATATGCTTTGCCTCGACGAGTTCCTCGGCGCCGACGTATGGCCTGAACTGCGTAAGACAGTAAAGATGATCCGCCAACTGCAGCCCGACATTATGATTCGTAACCGTGGCATCGGCAACTATGGTGACTATTACCAGCCCGAACAGTGGGTGCCACCCGGCAGCAACGAGAATACCGGTATGCCCTGGATGAGCATCTGCCTGCTGGGCGACGTATTCTCGTTCGACCCTGTAGCCGAGCACTATAAAGGCGCCGAATGGATTATTCATAACCTGATTGATTGTGTCGCCAAGGGTGGCAGTTTCATGGTCTGCATAGGCCCCGATGCAGAGGGAGAGTTTCACCCTGAAGCAGTGCGGCAGTTAGAGGAAGTGGGCGACTGGTTGCGTATCAACGGGCGCGGGATCTATGAAACCCGCTTTCGCGACGTATGGCAATCGGGCGACTATTACTTCACCCGTTCCAAAGATGGCAAGCGTGTTTTTGCTTTTACCGAGAAAGTAGAGACGTTGCATGCAACGTCTCTACACATCCCTTCCATCACCCCGCGCAAAAACAGCAAAGTCTATATGTTTGGTTATAAAAAGCCCTTAAAATGGACTGCCGACAGCGATGGCGTCACAATAGAAATCCCGTCCGAATTGCAGAAAAACCTGCCAAGCAATTATGCCATCGGCTTTGAGTTTGAGTCGGCCAACAACGAAATTCCCGTCGCAGAGCGGGTGAAAGATTTATTGAGGCAGATGACGCTTGAGGAAAAGACTGCGCAGATGCAGGACCTGTCGCTTCCGGACTTTGCGAATGATACCGCCGCCATTCATAAGAAACTGCAAGGCGTCAGTTTCGGCTGTATTACAACGGGTGCGAAACAATCCGTGCAGGAAATCGCATCAGGCATCAATGTATTGAAAAGTTATACGAAGCATCGCACTCGCCTCGGTATTCCGCTACTCTATGTGGCAGAAGCGTTGCACGGGCTGTCGCAGGAAGGAGCCACCATCTTCCCGCAGGCTATCGCGATGGGCAGTACGTTCAATCCCGAACTGATGCAGCGCGTCGGCGAGCAAATTGCAACAGAATGTAAAGAAGTCGGTATAAATCAGTTACTGAGTCCTGATCTTGACATTGCGCGTGAACTGCGCTGGGGGCGCGTGGAAGAAACCTACGGCGAAGACCCATACCTTGTCGGAAGGATGGGGGTGGCTTATGTCAGCGCTTTCAACAAACATAATATCATCTGTACGCCAAAACATTATGTGGCTCACGGTACGCCGGAAAACGGGCTTAACCTGTCGTCGGTCTCCGGTGGTGACTACGAACTGTATTCTGTTTATATTAAGCCATTTGCCGATGTTATTCGCGAAACAAATCCATACAGCCTGATGAATGCTTACAGTTCGTACAATGGCGTGCCGGTCGCCGCCTCTAAACGGCTGATGACCGACATTCTGCGCGGCGAGTTGGGTTTTAAAGGCTATGTGTCGTCCGACTGGAGTTCGGTTGGAATGTTACGTTCGTTTCATGCCGCGGCCAAAGACGATGCCGATGCCGCAAGGCAGGCTGTGCTTGCAGGGATAGACTGCGAAGTGGCAAGCGACTGTTATTCGCATCTTGACAGTTTGGTTTACAAAGGATTACTGACTGAAAACGATATAGATAGATGCGTCGAAAGAATACTTGCCGCTAAATTTAAAGCAGGCCTGTTTGATGAACCACAACCACCGTCGAAATCGAAAAAAGGCGCATCTAAACAGGCGGTTGTGCATACCGACGAAGCTGTGACGCTGGCGCTTGAAGCTGCCCGCGAATCGCCTGTGCTGCTTAAAAACGATGACGGACTGCTACCTCTCCAAAAAGAACGCTTGAAATCCATAGCCGTAATAGGTCCGAACGCGGCTGTAACACAGTTTGGCGACTATACCTGGACTGATGACGGCGCCTATGGAATATCGCCTTTAGAAGGGATACAACAAATTGTTGATAAGACAGTCAAAATAAATTACGCCAAAGGATGCGATATCTGGTCACAGGACAAATCGGGAATTGAAGAAGCAGTCAGGGCAGCCTCTGAGAGCGATGTGGCCATCGTTTTTGCAGGCACTGCGAGTGCGTGGCCCGGACTGCGAACACCTAATGCCGTCAGCGGTGAGAGTTATGACCTGTCCGACTTGAGACTTCCGGGCGTGCAGGAGGACTTGCTCAAAGCCGTCAGAGCGACCGGCAAACCTACCGTGTTAGTGCTTGTAGCGGGTAAGCCACTGGCCATTAGCTGGGCTAAAGAGAATATCCCTGCAATCATCACGCAATGGTACGGAGGTGAGCAGCAGGGAACGGCTATTGCGGAGATATTGTTCGGCGCCGTCAATCCTTCAGGCAGATTGAATGTGTCGTTTCCACAAAGCGTCGGTCATCTGCCCGTCTTTTACAACCATTACAAAACCGATCGCGGCGCTTTCTATCGTCAGCGAGGAACACCTGATAAACCCGGTCTGGACTATGTTTTCGCCGACCCTGCACCGCTGTGGGCTTTCGGGACGGGTTTGAGTTATACCACTTTTGAATATAAAAATATGCGCATCAATGCCGAGCAGTTCAACCCTGAGCAAACCATTGTGATTGATGTGGATGTCACTAATACAGGCAGTATGGACGGCAAGGAAGTGGTGCAACTGTACGTCTGCGACAAGGTTTCGTCAGTAGCAACTCCCGTTCGCGAGTTGAAGCGCTTCGCCAAAGTCTTTATCCCCAAAGGGGAGAGCAAAACCGTGCATTTTGAACTGCCGGTCAGTGAACTTGCCATCTATGATTGCGAAATGAAAAAGCGTGTCGAGCCGGGTGAATTTGAATTGCAGGCAGGCGCTGCGTCGGATAAAATACTGTTGCAAAAAACAATCAACATTCAAGATTAAAAAACAACCGTTGCACCTGTCCATCTATATAGACAGCGTTGATTTATTTTCGTGTTTTTCTATCTCTTCCAGACAAACGAAAGCGTCTGCAATGCCTGCAATGTTCCGGATGGTCATGCTGCGCTTGCCACTCAGTTCGCGCAGGGAGCAGGCACGGGGATGTCGCTGGATGTAATTCAGCATTTTCCCAAAGGTACGGCTTTGGTAATAAGGACTGTCCGGATTGGATGGAAAATAGATCGTCATCATTCCTTTTTTCAGTACGACTTTTTCAATGCCTAATCGTTTTGCCAGCCATCGCAGGCTTACTACACGGATCAATTCTTCGCCTTCCTTCGGAATTGTGCCGAAGCGGTCGGTCAATCGCGTGACGAATCCGTCTAATTGGGCGGTATCGTTCACGGAGTCAAGCTCGCGGTATATGCTGACACGCTCGGAGTCGTTCGGGATGTATGTCGGCGGGAACATGAGTTCGAGATCACTTTCGATGAACGTTTCGCGCACGTAGGCCGTTCTGTTTTCGGTAGCAGCGCCGGCGGCGGGTGCAAAAAGATCGGTAAACTCGTCCGATTTGAGTTCGTCCACCGCTTCTTCAAGGATTTTCTGGTAGGTTTCGTAGCCAAGATCGGCGATGAATCCGCTTTGTTCGGCGCCAAGGATATTACCGGCGCCCCGAATGTCGAGGTCTTGCATGGCGATATGGATACCGCTGCCCAGTTCGGAAAAATTCTCTATGGCCTGGAGGCGACGGCGGGCTTCAGCCGTCAGCGTCGAAAGCGGCGGTGAGAGCAGGTAACAGAAGGCCTTGCGGTTGCTCCGTCCGACGCGCCCGCGCAGTTGATGGAGTTCGGAAAGGCCGAACTGCTGGGCGTTATTTACGATCATGGTATTGGCATTGGGCACATCGAGGCCATTCTCTACAATCGTTGTCGAGATCAGCACATCATATTCGTAATGCACAAAATCGAGGATGGTTTTTTCCAATTTGTCAGGTTCCATCTGTCCGTGTCCGACAGCGATGCGGGCGTCGGGCACTTCGCGGCGGACAAGCGCTTCCATCTCGTAGATGTTCTGTATCCGGTTGTTGATGAAAAACACCTGCCCGTTGCGACTCATCTCAAACCGGATAGCGTCGCGGATAATGTCCGGATTGAAACGTTGCAGTTCGGTCTGGATCGGATAGCGATTGGGCGGCGGCGTGTGGATATTGCTCAGGTCGCGCGCACCCATCAACGAGAACTGGAGCGTGCGCGGAATGGGCGTGGCTGTCATGGTCAATGTATCCACATTCGTTTTCATCCGGCGCAGTTTTTCCTTGACGGAAACGCCGAATTTCTGTTCTTCATCCACGATAAGCAGGCCGAGGTCTTTGAACACAACATCGCTGCCGACTAACCGATGCGTGCCGATGAGAATATTCAGTTCGCCACTGCGCAGTCGCGCGAGGATGCTCTTGATTTCGGCAGACGAGCGCGCCCGGCTGATGTAATCTATCGTGCAGGGGAAATCCTGCAATCGTTCCGAAAAGGTCTGGAAATGCTGGAAGGCAAGGACGGTAGTCGGCACCAGCACGGCGACCTGCTTGTTGTCGGTCACGGCCTTGAAAGCCGCACGGATCGCCACTTCCGTCTTGCCGAAACCGACATCGCCACAGATCAAGCGATCCATTGGTTGGTCGCTCTCCATATCGGCCTTCACATCAGCAGTCGCTTTTATTTGATCGGGCGTATCTTCGTAGATAAAACCGGCTTCCAGTTCGTCCTGCAGAAAACTGTCCGGACTGAAAGCATAACCTTTCTCCTGCCGGCGCTGGGCATAGAGGCGTATCAGGTCACGGGCAATGTCCTTGACTTTCTTCTTGGTACGTTCTTTCATCCGCTCCCATGTGCCGCTACCAAGCCTGTTCAGCGTGGGTGGTTCACCGTCTTTGCCTTTGTATTTCGACAACTTGTGAAGCGCGTGAATGCTGACAAAAAGAATATCATTGTTCCTGTAAATCATCTTGACAGCCTCCTGAATCCGCCCGTTCACGTCGGTGCGTACCAAACCTCCGAACTGCCCTACCCCATGGTCAATATGGACGATGTAATCGCCCGGCGAAAACTGGTTCAACTCCTTCAGCGAAAGCGTGATTTTCCCGCTCCGGGCTTTGTCGCTCTTGAGATTGTATTTATGGTAACGGCCGAAAATCTGATGGTCGGTGAAGATGCATATCTTCAGCGTATGGTCGGTGAAACCGCTATGAATCGTTTTGTGAATGGCATTGAACGGAATGTCTTCGCCCCGGTCATGGAAAATGTCGCGGACGCGCGCCGTCTGCTTTTCCTGTTCACTCAACAGGTAAATCGTATAGCCTTCGGACAGGAATTGCCGGAACGATTCGCTCACCAAGTCAAAATTTTTCTGATAAAGCGGCTGCGCTTCGCTGCTGAACGAAATCGTGGCGCCGGCAGTGCCGAAAGGCTTGGCGCCAAACTGTATCTGATTGAAATCAAGCAGCGAACGAAGGAAATCATCTTTGCCGACAAGCGTCGCCCGCATTGCCTCGACCGACGGGAAAACGGATTCGTTGTCCTGCACAGGTTCTTCCTCCCAGAGGCTGCCAGCCCGTTCAACACACCATTCCATATCGTTCGACACAATAACGGTCTGCGCCGGCAACAGATCAAACAGCGACACTTTGGGAGCGCGGCTGCGACTGATTTCCGGCATGATATGGATGGATTCAAGTTTTTCTTTCGACAACTGCGTTTCAACGTCGAACGTCCGGATCGTTTCCACCTCGTTGCCGAAAAAGTCAATCCGGTAAGGATATTCGTTAGAAAAGGAAAAGATATCCATGATGCTGCCGCGTATGGCATACTGCCCCGGTTCATAGACGTAATCCGTATGCTCAAATCCCAATGAGTCAAGCACATCGGACACGAAGGACTGATCCACCTTTTCACGAATGCTGAGTTGCATCGTATTTTTGCGGAGTTCTTCCTTCGACAGGACTTTTTCGGCCAACGCATCAGGATAGGTAACGGCAACAAACGTCGGCTTCTTATCCTGCAATGCGCTGAGCACTTCCGCCCGCAGGATTTCGTTGGCCGAATCCACATGGCCGTATTTGATATGCCGGTGATAGGCAGAAGGGAAAAACAGAATGCGTTTATCACCAGTCAGTTGTACTAAGTCATTATAGAAATATCCGGCATCTTCGAGGTCGTTGAGCAGACACAAATAGCACCCACCCCACTTGGAAAAAAGTGAGGCAACCGTCATGGCCGCACCCGAGCCGGCCAACCCTCTCAGGTGTATGAGCCGGGGATTCTCCCTTTCGCCCAGGGCATGAACGGTATTAACATGAGGATGAGCGGCATAAACCGCCAGCAAGTCGGATATTTCCAAAACGCCAGATGCTAAATCGCACTGCAAAGATAGGAATAATATCAGAAATAAAGCACGACGGAGAAAAAATATCCTGATCCGTCAACCAATTAACGCACGCATAAAAGCATCCCCACGCAATAATCCGTAACGTCCGTTCAGCACGGAAAACTCATCGTAACGATTGACTTCGTCCGGCGTTTGTCCGGGCTTGCAGATCAGGAATGGGACGGGCGCTGAAGTATGCGTCCGGATAGCGCAAGGAGTCGGATGATCGGGTAAAACGCCAATTACAACCGGTTCATTCCATTGACTCACAGCTTCATAAACAGGACGTATCAACCGTTTGTCCAGGTCTTCGATGGTTTGTATTTTCAACGCTACGTCGCCTTCATGTCCGGCTTCGTCGCTGGCTTCCACATGCACATACACAAAGTCATGCGTTTTCAACGCATCCAAGGCTGCCTGCGCCTTGCCTTCATAATTGGTATTGTACAGTCCCGTCGCGCCTTCCACCCGGATAATGTCCATTCCGGCATATACGCCAACACCCCGTATTAAATCAACGGCCGAGATAACCGCGCTCTTTCCAATGCCATACAACTCTTTCAGCGTCCGCATGGCCGGACGGTATCCGGGCGACCACGGCCAGATGCTGTTGGCCGGATCCTTCCCGGAAGCTACTCGTCGTCGGTTGACGGGATGAGTGGATAATACCTGTTGCGAATGGATAATCAACTCATTCAGCAAGCGCGCTGTCGGTTCCGCCGCCGCTACGTCAGCATGGACAAGGGCATCGCGAAACGGGTGCATCGGGATGTCATGCGGTGGCGTACATTCAAGCCGTTTATCGCCACCTTGCACCACCATCAAATGTCGGTAAGAAACGCCGGGATAGAACTTTACTATCTCATTTCCCAGTTCCTGATTCAGGAAACCGATAAGTTCGGCGGCTTCATCGTTAGTGATATGTCCGGCGGAATGATTTTTCAACAATTCGCCTTCCGTGCAAACAAGGTTGCATCGCATGGCCAATTCACCGGCATGCAATTCAACTCCCATACTCGCCGCTTCAAGCACGCCACGTCCTTCATAAACTGCCGATAAATCATAGCCCAGCACGGAAAGATTGGCTACTTCGCTACCCGGATGAAAACCGTCGGGGACGGTCAGCAACTGTCCCGTAACGCCTTGTTTAGCCAGAAAGTCCATAGATGGCGTTTGGGCATATTGGAGCGGCGTTTTCCCGTTCAGGGCGGCTATTGGCTCATCAGCCATACCGTCGCCAAGAATAATAATACTTTTCATAACCTGTTGATTTACCGTATATTTGCAATAGATATAATATCTGCAAAGACGCCGGCGGCCGTCACATCAGCTCCTGCTCCGTAACCCTTGATAATCATCGGATATTCATGATAGCGTTCCGTAGAAATCATAATAATGTTGTTGCTGCCCTCCAGTTCATAGAACGGATGATGACTGTCCACTTCCATAAGCCCTACTTCACACGCTCCTTTATCCATGCGGGCAACAAAACGCAGGCGTTTATTCTGAGCGGCCAATTGCTTCCGTTTTTGTTCAAAATCCTCGTCCAATTCCCCAATGTGCGCCCAGAAATGCTCAATCGCACCTTCAAAATAGGCAGCGGGAATGAAAAGGTTTTGTTTGACGTCCGCCTGCTCCACTTTGTATCCTGCCTCACGCGCCAGAATCACCAATTTGCGTATCACATCCTTGCCGCTCAGGTCAATACGCGGATCAGGCTCGGCATATTTGGCTTCCACCGCCATCCGGATCGCCTGACTCATCGGGATTTTCTCGCTAATGGTATTGAAAATGAAATTCAGCGTTCCCGAAAGCACGGCTTCAAATTTAAGGATATGGTCACCGCTGTTCTTCAGGTCGTTCATCGTATTGATAATGGGCAAACCGGCGCCTACATTCGTTTCAAAAAGATACTTCACATCGCGCTTGCGGGCGGTTTCCTTGAGCATTTGGTAATTGGCAAATGAAGAAGACGCCGCTAATTTATTTGCTGCAACAACGGAAATATTGTGGTTAAGCAAGGTTTCATACAGGGATGCGATTTTCTCGCTCGAAGTACAGTCCACAAATACAGAGTTGAAAATATTCATTTTCAGGATTTCATCGCGCAGGATTGTTGGCGACGATTCCTGTCCTTTCGTTTTTAGTTCCTGTATGCAATTCGTGAGGTCTAATCCTTCGCGGCACATCAGGGTGCGTTTGGAATTGGCGATCCCTACAACGTTCAGTTTTAAACCATTTTGTTTCATTAACTTAGGCCGCTGTTGCTGGATTTGTTCTAATAGGTGGCCGCCCACCGTTCCAACTCCTACAATAAAGAGATTAAGCACCTTATACTCCGACAGGAAAAACGAATCGTGAATTGAATTTAACGCTTTTCGCAACGATTCGAGTCGGATAACAAAAGAAATATTTGTTTCAGAAGCCCCTTGTGCACAAGCGATTACACTAATTCCGGCACGTCCGAGCGTACCAAACAACTTACCGGCAATACCTGGCGTGCGTTTCATATTTTCACCAACGATCGCAACTGTGGCCAAGTCTTTTTCGGCCACTACGTCATTGATTTCACCCATCGAACGTTCCAATACAAACTCTTCGTTCAATACCTTGACAGCCAATTCTGCATCAGCATTCCGCACGGCAAACGTCGTATTGTTTTCCGAACTGGCTTGCGACACCATAAATACACTGATGCCACTTTCCGACAAAGCCTTGAATATACGATAGTTCACGCCGATAACGCCCACCATGCCCAAGCCTTGTACTGTCACAAGGCATGTGTCATTAATAGACGAAATTCCTTTAATAAAGGATCGTTTTCCATTGCGGGGCACTTCGTCGGAGATATAAGTACCCTTGGCTTCGGGATTGAAGGTGTTGCATACACGAATCGGGATATTTTTATGAAAAACCGGATAGATAGTCGGTGGATAAATCACCTTGGCGCCGAAATTGCATAACTCCATCGCTTCTGTAAAAGTAAGTCTATCAATTACATAAGCAGAATTTATCACTCTTGGATCCGCCGTCATGAAGCCATCCACGTCAGTCCATATCTCCAGAATAGAAGCGTTTAGCGCCGCTGCAAGGATAGAAGCCGTGTAGTCAGAACCGCCGCGCCCAAGATTGGTGATTTCGCCGTTCTCGCGGCTTGACGAAATAAATCCGGGCACCAGCGCTACCCGCGGCAACACTTTGAACGTTTCGGCAATCAAACGGTTGGTAAGGTCAAAGTCCACAATGTGTTTGTTGAACTGACTGACCGTCTTGATAAACAACCGCGCATCGTACAACTTTGCATCCTCAATGACATGGGAAAGGATGAATGACGAAAGGCGCTCTCCGTAACTCACAATTGTGTCGCATGTCTTGGCCGACAGGTCTTTAATCAAATATACGCCACGATATATATTTTCCAGTTCGCCAAGGATTTCCTTTGTCCGGGCTTTCACTTCCTCTTGCCTGTTTACGGGCAAAACGCCCTCTATGATCTCCTCATGACGCTCTATAATCTCAGAAAACACTTGTTTATAAGCGTTTTCCCCCTTCGATGCGAGTTGTGCGGTTTGCAACAGTTTGTCGGTAATCCCACCCAGGGCGGAAACGACTACAATCACCGGTTCCTGCGACGACTCTACAATATGCTTTACATTTATAATACTTTTCACGGAACCTACGGATGTTCCGCCGAATTTTAATACTCTCATTTTTTTATCCGAAAATCGAACTACTTTTTTTTGAAGGTGCAAAGATAGGCAATTTTTCCGAAAAAGCGTTTTTTTGTATCTTTGAGGCGAAAATATAAATAATATGAAGAAAATATTCCTTTTAAGTTTAGTTGTTGTTTTTCTGGATGGTTGCTCGGAAAGGATTGTGCGTCTGGCTGTTATGCCGGATACGCAGACTTATGCCAATGAATATCCGCACGTGTTCCGCTCGCAAACGGAATGGATCGCTGCACATGCCGACAGCATTGATTTTATGCTGCATGAAGGCGATATTACGCATACAGGATCGGACACAGAGTGGCAAATCGCGCAGGAATCAGTATGTTTGCTTGATGGTAAAGTGCCGTATGCGCTTGTCCTTGGCAATCATGACGGTTCCGACAAGTTCAACAAGTATTTTCCCTACTCAAAATACAGCGTCATGCCTACTTTCGGCGGCGCTTTTGAAGAGGGCAAGATGGATAACATCTGGCTGAAATTCACGGCCGGGAAACAGAAATGGATAGTTATGGCGCTTGAGTTTACGCCCCGCAATAAAGTTGTGGACTGGGCAAACGAAGTGGCGCAGCAACATCCTGATTATAAGATAATTGTTCTCACCCATGCCTATATGTACAGCGACAACACCCGCTTGAAAACAGGCAACCGCGGCATAACGCCGGACATGGAGCAGCAAACCGGCGACGACGGGCGCAACAACGGCGAGATGCTATGGAATAAACTTGTGAGCCGTCATGCAAACATGATGTTCGTCTTTTCGGGGCATATAGTCTATCACAACGGAGTGGGCAGGTTGGTAAGCCGCGGAGAGCATGGCAATGAAGTTTACCAGATGCTTGCCAACTATCAGAAAGAAGTGCCGGGCGGCAACCCCGACGATGGATGGTTGCGCATCGTAACTATCAATCTGTCAAGGAAATACATAGACATCAAAACATATTCGCCCCGCCTTAACCGCTACCGCACCGAATACGACCAACAATTCAAATTTTATATGCGGTAACAGCGTTATTTTGCTGTTGTGCCCCACCATTATAACGGAACAGTAAAATAAATCAAAAATTATTCGTATCTTTGTACCGTAATTCTTAGAAGATGG
>JAISUI010000077.1 GCA_031272155.1 Tannerella sp.
TGCCGACTTCCGCGTTCCCGAAAGCGAAATAGAGGCTTTAGCAAAACAATGTATGGTCTTGCCCGATTACAAAAATAATCCCCGCATAACGACCGAAAGCGAGATGCTCGAATTAGTAAAGCGATGTTGGTAGGTGACGGACAGTATAAATAGAAAGCTTTTTTCTCATAGATAAATAAAGTTAGTAAAAGTGATTGAATCCCGCGGATCGCAGCGATGCAGTTTGCGGGATTCTTGAGAAAAACGGTCTTTGACCTGGTGTTTTCACGGACTGACAAAATGTCAGATTTAGATTGTTAAATTGCGATGAAAAAAGGCGCATGCACCGTTAAACCGGGTTAATACACTTACCGCAGCGTTAAAAGTGTCAAAAAACCCGCGGACGAATCCAATAATTGCACTTATTTTGTGTTCTACACTTACAAGAACGAAAAGTGTAAAAATTAAAGGTATCATTTAATATTGAAATTATGAAAAGAGTATTGAAAAAAGTATTGTTTTTAGTATTAGTGGTTGTAATTAGTATTGTTACGTCAGTATTGGCAGTAACCTGTTTCATAAAAAACGACAAGGGTCTGCAGACGACACTGACGGAAAATGGCTCTATTTTCAGCCAACCGCTCAGATTGACAAATCTCGCTTCCGTGGCGGCTGAAAACACGGATTTTACGGATGCGGCCGAACAGGCTGTCCATGCCGTAGTGCATATTAAAGCGACGACAAAAGCGCAGGCTTCTTCGCCTGACGGGAATTACTTCGACCCGTTTGAATTTTTCTTCGGTTACAGGGGAGCGCCCCAACAGCCCCAACCTCGCGTTGGTTCAGGTTCAGGCGTGATTATTTCGACAGACGGTTATATCCTGACCAATAACCATGTTGTTGAAAATGCCGATGAACTGGAAATTACGCTTAACGACAACCGGACTTTCGCGGCCAAGACCGTCGGAACAGATCCGAACACAGATATTGCATTGTTAAAAATTGATGCAACAGACCTGAAAACGATCCCCTTCGGCGATTCCGAGAAACTGAAAGTAGGCGAATGGGTGCTGGCTATCGGCAATCCTTTTAACCTGACGTCCACCGTTACGGCGGGAATTGTCAGCGCTAAAGGACGTTCCATCATGACCGGCGGGCCGGACAGGAACCGAAATAAGATCGCATCCTTTATCCAAACGGATGCCGCCGTCAATCCGGGAAACAGCGGAGGAGCGTTAGTCAATACGAAAGGCGAATTGGTAGGCATCAATACGGCAATCTATTCTGAGACAGGCAATTTTGCCGGTTATTCATTTGCCGTACCGATCAGCATTGCCGGCAAGGTGGTGGCTGACCTGAAACAGTACGGGACTGTACAACGCGCTATTTTGGGCGTTAATATTGTCAATGCACAGGATGCCAAAAATGGCATAAAGATCTCAGATCCTGACAAGGACGGCGTTGTTGAGATTAAAGACGACAAGGTGAAGGTGCTGGAAGGTGCGTATGTTTCCAAGTTTGCTCAACGGAGTTCGGCCAAAGAGGCGGGTGTCGAAATCGGCGACGTGATTACGGCCGTGAACGGCGTGAAAGTGAAATCGTCCGGTGAACTGCAGGAACAAATCAGCAAATATCGCCCGGGTGATAAAGTAAAAATAGATGTAAACCGATATGGGACAGCCAAATCGTTTACGGTAGAACTTCGCAATGCACAAGGAAGCACAGATGTGGTTAAAAAAGGCGACAGCGCCGAAATACTGGGGGCTGCGTTTCGGGCGTTGTCCGAACAACAGAAAAAGGACTATGGCGTAAGTTACGGAATAGAAGTTAATGGTCTGAGTAAAGGCAAAATACAGGATGTGGGCATAAAGAAAGGCTTCATCATCATGATTGTGAACGACCAGAAGATTTCGACTCCCGATGACCTCTACAAAATTGTAGATAAAATCCTGAAAGGCGCATCCGAAGACCAAGGCCTGTTTATCAAAGGTTTTTACCCGAATGGACGCACTTATCACTATGCCATAGATTTAGTTGAATAAATAAAAAAGGCAACGAGTGCATAAAAAAATATGGGGCAAAAGATACTTTTTTCATAAAAAAACAGTATCTTTGCAGCCCCATATATTTTCAATGGTAAAATCGGATGAGACAGTTAAAAATTACAAAGTCTATCACCAACCGTGAGAGCGCTTCCTTGGACAAATATCTTCAAGAGATTGGACGAGAGGAGCTTATCACCGTGGAAGAAGAGGTAGAGTTGGCGCAGGCCATAAAGAAAGGCGACCGGAGAGCATTAGAAAGACTGACACGGGCCAATCTTCGCTTTGTCGTGTCCGTAGCGAAACAATATCAAAATCAGGGACTTAGCTTGCCTGACCTTATCAATGAGGGCAATCTGGGCTTAATTAAAGCGGCGGAAAAATTTGATGAAACAAGAGGTTTCAAATTCATTTCGTATGCCGTATGGTGGATTCGCCAGTCTATTTTGCAAGCGTTGGCCGAACAATCGCGGATTGTGCGTTTGCCGCTCAATCAGGTAGGCTCACTGAATAAAATCAGCAAGGCCTTTTCCCGTTTTGAGCAGGAGCACGAACGCAAACCTTCTCCGGAAGAACTGGCTGAAGAATTAGATATGCCGGTAGAGAAAATTTCGGATACCCTGAAGGTGTCCGGACGGCACATTTCTGTGGATGCCCCGTTTGTGGAAGGAGAAGATAACAGCCTTCTGGATGTACTCATCAACGAAGATGCGCCGAATACGGACGGGACCTTGATAAACGAATCCCTGTCAAAAGAAATTGACCGTGCACTTGCTACATTGACCGAAAGGGAATCGGATATCATCCGGATGTTCTTCGGCATTGGATGTCCGGAAGTTACCCTCGAAGAAATTGGCGATAAATTCGGACTTACCCGTGAACGGGTTCGTCAAATCAAGGAAAAAGCCATTCGCAGGCTCAGACAAGGCTCACGCAGCAAGTTGCTCAAGTCTTATTTAGGATAAAAAAGAATGTCATTCAACTTATTATTTAACTACGATCCCGGAGTGATACCATTCCGGGATTTTTTGTGTATGTGGACGATTCTGCTCTATCGCCTGTTCTGAAAAAACCGTTGCATTTCAACCATACATTCATTTTCCATAACGCCCTGCCGAACCGTTGTTTTCGGATGCAGCGCATGGGGGGCAAACTGCCGGAATCCTCTTTTTTCATCGGTCGCACCATAGACTAACACCGGTATTTGTGACCAGCCTATAGCGCCGGCGCACATCACACAGGGTTCAACAGTAACATACAACGTACAATCGGTAAGATATTTAGCGCCCAGGGCGCTTGTCGCTGCCGTAATTGCCAACATTTCAGCATGTGCCGTCGGGTCGCTCAGCCGCTCTGTCTGGTTGTGGGCGCGTGCAATAATACGGTCATTGCACACGATCACTGCACCAACGGGCACTTCGCCTTCCGCTGCCGCCGCCTGCGCTTCCATCAACGCCTGCTTCATATAATATTCGTCTGTGAATGGCATCATCATAATGTGTTTATCTTCTCATTTCGTGTTCGTTAAACAAGGTCGGATAATCCTCTTCCATCACTTTCAGCACATGCGAAAGAATGGTCGTACGATACCAATTCGATTGATTTGTAATCTTATACTTCAAAATATGCTGCTTAATAACCTGATATTCTTCGTCATTAAGCATGAATGTTACACGATGTTCCCGCCGTGTCGCAAGTTTAGGCAGGGCTTTTGTCTTTTTTTTCATACGAATCTAAAATCTAATGCAATTCCAAGAAGAATTACCTTGTAATTTTATAACTCAATCACTGACATTTACAACTTTTTATCAGCCGCAAAGGTATAAATTAATTACGAGAAAATACATTATTCCGCCTCAATTTCATTTTTATCCGCCAAATTACGTATATTTGCACAAATTAGAATGTTGTCATGGACTCAAAAAACGAAACCGGAAAAGAAGGTGAAAATGTGGCCTGTTCCTATCTGGCAATCAATGGATACCGGATTCTGCAAACGAATTGGCGGTTTCATCATTACGAATTAGACATTGTGGCTACCGATGGCAAAGAACTTGTTGTCGTTGAAGTAAAAACACGGTCGGCTGACCCCTTGGTCTCGCCCGCGCTATCCATCAACCGCGATAAAATCAAACGCATCGTGGCTGCAGCTGAGGCGTATCTCATTCGGTATAAAGTGGATATGCCGATACGCTTCGACGTAATTTTCCTGACAAAAAACAAGGACGCTTATATCATGGATGAACATATCGAAGACGCCTTTTTTGCACCTGTAAGATAATGAATTATGAATAACCATCTGGCAACAGACTGCTATCCGGACAAGCCCCGATTAATCTGTTTGGATGAAACGGATTCGACAAACCGCTATCTGCAAACTCTTTCCCAAACGGAATCATTAGCCAATGAAACCGTTGTAGTCGCAGGTTTTCAGACAACCGGAAAAGGACAACCCGGCCATTTTTGGGAATCGGAAGCCAACAAAAATTTGACATACAGTATTTTGTACTACCCCACCCGACTTCCTGCCAATCAACCGTTCGTCATTTCCGAACTTGCAGCATTGAGCGTCAAACAAACCCTGGACAACTATGCAACAGATATTACCGTCAAATGGCCGAATGACATATATTGGAAAGACCTGAAAATATGTGGCATACTGATTGAAAACGAACTGACTGAGGGATGGCTGAACCGCTCCATTATCGGCATCGGCCTCAACCTGAATCAACGAATTTTCCAAGGCGATGCGCCTAATCCGGTATCACTCATTCAAATAACAGGCGTCGCCTGCGACCGGATGGCAATACTTGACCGGTTGCGCGACGCTTTCCACCGGCTACACATCCGTCTGGAAACGGAAGGGATGACAGCGATTCACCGGGAATATGTGTCGGCGCTCTATCGTCGTGACGGATTTCATCTTTTCCGGGATGCGGAAGGCATTTTTAAGGCGAAAATAGCTCAGGTGGACCTGTCGGGACACCTTAAACTTGAACGTAGCGACGGACGATTTTCACATTATGCGTTCAAAGAAGTTGCATTTATTCCATAAATTACATTACCTTTGCGCATAAAAACAGACGAAGTTATGAAGAAATATAATCGTATTCTACTGAAATTGAGCGGCGAATCGTTGATGGGAAACAAATCGTACGGCATTGACGAATCGCGCCTGAACAGGTATGCGTCACAAATTAAGAACATTGCCTCCATGGGCGTGGAAATCGGCATTGTCATTGGCGGAGGGAATATTTTTCGGGGGCTGGCCGGCGCCGCTCAGGGGATTGACCGCGTGAAAGGCGACCAGATGGGGATGCTGGCAACGGTTATCAACAGTTTAGCGCTTCAGTCGGCGCTCCATGCCACAGGCACAAAAGCAAGCGTGCTGACCGCCATCCGCATGGAACCGGTCGGCGAATATTACAACAAATGGCTGGCCATCGAACGGATGCAGCAGGGACAAGTCGTTATTATTGCCGGCGGAACAGGCAATCCGTTTTTTACGACCGACACAGCTTCTGTCCTGCGAGGCATTGAAACAGAGGCTGATGTGATGCTGAAAGGCACCCGCGTGGACGGCATCTATACGGCCGACCCGGAAAAAGACCCTTCGGCTGTGAAATTCGATGAAATCACGTTTGATGAAATCTATGCTCGAGGGCTTAAAGTGATGGATCTGACGGCAATAACGCTATGCAGAGACAACCATCTTCCGCTGATTGTCTTTGATATGGACACCGACGGAAACTTGGAAAAAGTGCTAAACGGAGAAAAAACAGGCACATTGGTGCATGAATAAACGCATGACGTTTAGCATGATACACAAATCAACAGTCCGTATCAGGAAAAGAATTTGAACACAGGCCGGTATGTTGCATAAAACACGAGGAATCGTCTTCCATTCCATTCCATATAACGACAAATACGCGATCGTACATGTCTTTACAGAATCTTTCGGACGCGTGCCTTACATGGTTTTGCGTCATCATGGACGGAAAACGACGGTTGCAAGGGCTTTTTTTATGCCCCTGTCCGTACTCGAACTGGAGGTTGACCACTTGAATACGAGGGAGATACAAAGCATAAGGGAAACCAAACTCTGTTTTCCCATGACGCATATCCATTCCCATCCCGTAAAAAACATCATTGCGCTTTTCTTAGCCGAAGTGCTTTTTCGCGCCGTCCATGCCAAAGAGCCTGACACTAAACTATTTACTTACCTGTATGAATCCATCCGATGGCTGGAACTTGCAGAACAGGGCATTGCTAATTTCCACCTTGTTTTCCTGATCCATCTTGTGCGCTATTTGGGCGTCTATCCGAACACTACGACCTATCAGCCGCGATATTCCTTCGACCTGTTGAACGGCGAATTTGCCGAATTGTCGCCCGGACATAATCATTTCCTCAATGAAACGGAAAGCCTTATCTTTTTCCGGCTATTACGGATGAATTATGAAAACATGGCCGTTCATTCGTTTTCCCGCCGCGAAAGGACAAATATCATGTATCGTATTTTGGAATATTATCGCCTGCATATCCCTGATTTTCCGGAGATAAAATCACTCTCCGTTATGCAAAGCCTGTTTGACTGACCCGGAATGATTTGCTATTTTGCAAAAAAGACACTACTTTTGCATCCCGTAACAAAGCGGTCTTGTAGTTCAATGGATAGAACGGAAGTTTCCTAAACTTTAAATCCGGGTTCGATTCCCGGCGAGACTACTTGCGTTATTTAACTTATATTCAGTATATTATATTACAGACGAACACGATCGCCCGGCTATTTTTCTTGTTAATTTCATAGCAAAGGTGACAAAAAACGTTTATTTTCTGCGCTACATTCTTTCCGGAAAAATAAATGTAGTATCTTTGCAGATATAATCAATAGTAAGTTTTTTAAAAATGAAAATGAAACAAATTTATTTTGCTGTAATTATTTTGTTGTCCTGCGCAAGCGCCGCAACGGCTCAGCAGGCTAAGTCCCTTAAGTTCAATGATAAGGGAAAGTTTAAAATCCTTCAGTTAGCGGATATCCACTACAATCCTAACTATCAGACCTCTATCAATACAATGCTTGGTATAGATTCGATGTTGTTGATGGAAAAACCTGACCTTGTGGTGTTCACTGGCGACAACGTAACCGGTAATCCACGCGATGAGGGATATCACGAAGTGCTCGACGTGATAAAAAAACGCAACATTCCGTTTCTTTGCGTCTTTGGTAATCACGACGACGAGAAAAGTCTGACGAGCGACCAACAGATACTGACGCGCGCTCAACTGTTTGAAATCGTGCAGTCGTATCCGCAAAACATGACCACCACGGCCAAAGGAATACACGGCTATGGCAACGGCTACATCACGATCAACAACCGTCAGGGCAAGCCGGAACGCATCCTCTACACTTTCGATTCCAACGCCTACTCGCAACTCGACGGCGTGAAAGGATATGACCATATCCGCGCCGACCAGGTGCAATGGTATCGAGAAACAAGCGCAAGTTTGAAAACCCAGTATGGCGACTCACTGCCGCTTCCTGCGCTGGCGTTTTTCCATATTCCGCTGCCCGAATACAACCAGGCTGCCGCCGAAGAAACAGCGCCTTTACGTGGCTCGCGACTTGAAAAAGCATGCGCTCCACCGATCAATTCAGGACTTTTCACCGCCTTCAGGGAGATGGGCGACGTGCAGGCAACTTTTGTAGGCCATGACCACGACTGCGACTATGCCGTGATGTGGTATGGCATCATGTTGGCTTATGGACGGTCGTCAGGCAACGGAACGACCTATGGCAACTTGAAACCCAACGGATGTCGTATCATCGAACTCACCGAGGGCGACCGCAACTTCCGCACATGGCATCGCCTGCGCGACGGTCGCGTGATTGACGAGTTACAGTACCCTGACGATCTGATTAAAAAGAACTAAACGCTCATTTCGTCAATACTTTGAATCTATAGGTCTGCCCTTAGTCTGTTACACGGATAAGGACAGACCTTTGATTTTAAGCTAATTGCTATTTTATATCAAGATGAGAATAAAGACATTTCCGTTTTCGTCGGCGGATAATCCAGCGTATAATGCAGTCCACGGCTTTCTTTGCGTTCAATAGCTTGACGCATAATCAGGTACCCGACATTAATCATGTTACGCAATTCGCAGATGTCTTTCGAAGCAACCGAGCGTTTAAACAGGCTTTCCGTTTCTTCATACAGGATATCAAGCCGCGTCCAGGCTCGCTTAAGCCGCAAATCGGAACGCACGATGCCTACATAGGTGGACATGATCTGCCCTACTTCCTTCAGGCTCTGCGTAATAAGCACCATCTCCTCCGACGAAGTAACGCCTTTATCATCCCATTCGGGTATGTTTTCCTGATGGTCATATAGATGGAATACTTTCATGCTGTGTTGCGCCGCTGCGTCAGCATAGACCACCGCTTCTATTAATGAATTGGAAGCCAGACGATTTCCTCCATGCAGCCCTGTACATGAACATTCGCCGGCTGCATACAACCTGCGAATAGACGAGCGAGCATCCAGATCAACCAATATCCCTCCACAAAGGTAATGAGCGGCAGGCGCCACCGGAATGTAATCCTTAGTAATATCAATCCCCAGCGAGAGGCATTTTTGGTAAATAGTGGGAAAATGATGTTTGGTTTCTTCCGCATCTTTATGCGTAACGTCGAGATAAACGTGTTCCTCGCCACGGTTTTTCATTTCGTTGTCAATAGCGCGTGCCACAATATCGCGGGGCGCTAATGAAAGCCGCGCATCATATTTCTGCATAAATTCCTGTCCGTCAAGCGTCCGAAGCACACCGCCATATCCGCGCATGGCTTCTGTAATCAGGAATGACGGCCGGTCGCCCGGATGATACAGCGCCGTAGGATGAAACTGTACAAATTCCATGTCTTTTACCGTACCTTTAGCGCGATAAACCATGGCGATTCCATCGCCTGTCGCTACCAGCGGATTGGTAGTAGTCTGATATACAGCCCCTACTCCACCGGTCGCCATCATAGTCACCCGCGAAAGAAATGTGTCTATCACGCCGGTTCTCATATCCATAATATAGGCGCCGAAACATTGAATGTCAGGCGTTTGTCTTGTTACATTGACGCCTAAATGGTGTTGCGTCAGGATTTCGATAGTAAAATGGTTTTCATAAACCGTGATGTTAGGATGATTCTTAACGGCCTGTATCAGACTATCCTGTATTTCTGCGCCGGTATTATCCTTGTGATGCAAGATGCGAAATTCGGAATGTCCGCCTTCGCGATGAAGGTCGAAATCGCCCTTTTCATCGCGATCAAAATCAACTCCCCAACTGATAAGTTCCCGTATTTGCTGCGGCGCATTGCGAACCACTTTCTCTACGGCGGCGCGATCACTCAGGTTATCACCGGCAATCATCGTATCCTCAATATGTTTTTCAAAATTATCCGTAATCAGATTCGTCACAGACGCTACCCCACCCTGGGCAAAATACGTATTCGCCTCTTCCAATCCTGACTTACAGACCAATGCAACCGAACCCATCCCGGATACCTTCAGCGCAAAACTCATTCCGGCAATTCCGGAGCCTATTACTAAAAAGTCGTATTTCCGAACCATTCCATAAAACATTTAACGGAACAAAGATATAAAAACTTTTTCTCTCCCGTTATTTCAAGTCAAAATTTAACTTATCCGCCGTCCAGCTTTCAATAACGATATGAATGTGTTCGCGCGCGAGGGATGAACGGAAAGACAGGGTTATTTCACGCCTGTCACCGGGGAAAAGCGTGATGTAATTATCGGAATAATGTACCGGCAAGATGCGGTCGCCGGTCGTCTTGTCGAACACTTTGATCCGGTTGAAGAACGAAATGCCGTCAATGGCCTTGAGAACTGCGCGTACTGTGTATTCATCACCCTGATTACTCGCTTCCAGTGTAACTTCCGGCTTTGTACGGGGCAGTTGCGTCAGGGTAGTGTAATCGTTGAGCGTCGTCGTCAGCCAATAAATATTGTCGGTCATTTCATTTCCCGCTTCGGCACGGGTTGCAGGTTCGGGCTTCAATCGAAGTTTCAGGAAATAAACGCCTTCAACATCCTGCGGAACAGGCGCATCAAACAGTCTTTTTACACTGTTTGGCTCTATCGTCACTTCTTCCTGTTTTTCATTCAACGTCTTTCCGTTTCGATCTATTATAGAAGCTATTACGACAACATTCCGTTTACTTAAAGTAGTGTTCACGAGTTCAATTTGTCCGGTTTTCCGGTTATATAACGGATGCAACGGTTCGCAGCCTTTCCGCGTTCCGTAAAGCGACGCATTGACATCGAGAAACCAGTCGTACATCTGCCCGCGTAACGATGTCCATGGATTTTGCGTTTTCCATATCAGGATACCGGTGTACCATTCCCACTGGTGCGACGCCCATCCTTCCATGAAAGCGCGATATTGGTCATAATTAACCACTTGTGCATATTTACAATAAGACTCAATATCTATGACCTCCCCGTAACGCTCCAACTGATTGCCATACCCCAAATCTTTATGGTAACGCCAGACGGGATTCCTCGCCCATCCACCGTGCGGCATTTGCGCAAGGTCTTCTTCGCTCATCATGGCACGCATGCTTTCCACTTCAGGCGAGCCTACCGAGCCGGCTTCAGGATTGAAAGCCGGGACATGCCGCTCAAAAAACCATTCCAACTCCTGGATCCCGTAAGGTCCATCGCCTACCCCTTCCTTGTTTTTGCCGATTAACACAGTGTCGGTCGAATAACTGACAAACAGCCGTTCCGGATCAATGCGCGGGAAAACATCGTTTCGTAGCCTCTCGTCAATGTCTTTGGCAAGCGGCCATTCATTGCCTCCACACCAGAAGCATAAACTCGGATGATTGCGTATCATCTTCACCTGATCTTCGACCGACGCAATAAAAAGTTCGTGATTATCAGGATATTCCCACCGTCTTTCCCGCGATTCCCTTTTCATGGGATCAAACCATGCGCCATTACAGTCGCCGCTTCCCCATAAATCCTGAAAGACTAAAAGCCCGTATTCATCGCAAGCATCGTAAAATTCCGGGCGCTCAAGCAACGCACCACCCCATACGCGAATCATCCGCACATTCATCTCCGCATGAAAACGCACTTCATCGCGGTAGCGTTCAGGCGAAAGACGCAGCAACCAGTCGGATGCAATATAATTGCCACCCGTGATGAAAATGGGCTGACCATTGACGTAAAACACACGACCGCCGTTCTTTTCAGATACTTTTGAGGTAATTTCTCTCAGTCCGTAACGCAGTTGGCGGCTGTCGCTCGGCTGGCCGTTGATTTCAAAAGCGAGGTGCATATCGTAAAGTTCCTGCTTACCGACACCATTCGGCCACCACAAACGCGGATCGTTTATTGTCAAATCCTTAAGCGATACCGCACGTTTTTCACCGGGTTTCAACGTGATGGTTTGCGTCCGTTTTGTATGATTGGTTTCGCAACTAAGCGTACCCGTCTGAGCCACGCCGGAAACATTTTCCAATTCAACGCTTGTTTGGACAATCGCAGGGTCTTGCCTGCCTTCAGGATGTCGCACACCCGGAACCTTTGTCACCACGTATGGATGTTGCAATTTGACGGGTCCCGTCGTCGTCACCGACACTTCGTCCCAGATACCCGTATTGCGGTCGCGAACAGGCTGAATCCAATCCCACCCCGGCGTAAACTGCATCGTCACATTCCGGGCGATCGTTCCGTCGCCTCCCTGTCCACCATTGGGAATCCCTACGGGATCGGGAGGAAACACTATGACTGCCAACAAATTGGTTTCTCCTTTCCGAAGACAGGAATTAATCTGAAAACTCTCACGAAGAAACATCCCTTCATGCGTAGTTGTATTAAGTCGCCTGCCATTGAGAAAAATGTCGGCTTTATAGTTTATTCCCCTAAAATTCAGCCAAATATTTTGACCGGACGGCACTTCATTCACCTTGAATGGCAACAGGTACCAGAAGGTATAAAATTCATTGCCTGCATCAGCGATATCCGGGATCAAATTATTATTCAGTCCGAACTCCGGTGCGGGAAAGATATGATTTTCGAGCAGCGTAGTCAATGCCGTTCCGGGTATTCGCGCTTTTATCCAGCCTTCTCGATTGAACGAATTTATCGTCAGTGCATTGCCATCCGAAAGCACCTCATTGGCGCGACGGGCGAACCAGCCTTCGTGAAGAACTGTTTTCTTGCCCGCTTCAGGAAGTTCCACCAAAACAGCGTCTTGCGCTTTCGCCGGCATGATATGGACGGCAAAAACAAGGCATATTACGCATGTAAAAATTCTTTTCATTATCTAATCATTCCCCACCGTTAAATTCTTTATTTTAACGCATCCAAGGCTTTCCTGATACGGCGAATGGCTTCGATCAGGTTTTCGTCCGAAGTAGCGTAGGACAAGCGGATGCACGTCGGAGCGCCGAATGCATTCCCGCCCACACAGGCCACATGAGCCGTTTCTAACAAATACATGGCCAATTCGCCTGCATCGTTAATGCGCTGTACTCCATTACTTTTCCCAAAATAAGCGCTGACATCGGGGAACAGGTAAAACGCACCCTGAGGCAGGTTTACTTTTACTCCCGGAACATCCTTCAATAATTTGTAGCAAAGGTCGCGACGCCGGAGAAACGCCTGGCGCATCGTCTCCACGCATTGCTGATCGCCGGAAAAAGCAGCAACCGCCGCTTTCTGCGCAATAGAACTTGCACCGGATGTATATTGCCCCTGTAATTTATTGGTGGCCTTTGCAATCCATAATGGCGCTGCAATAAAACCGATACGCCATCCGGTCATGGCATAGGCTTTCGACACGCCATTGATAATGACCACCCGGTCTCTGATTTCATCAAACCGGGCAATACTTTCATGCGTCCCTATATAATTAATGTGCTCGTAAATCTCGTCCGACAGTACAATGATGTCCGGATACCTGGCAATCACTTCGGCCAACCCCTGCAGTTCGTCCCGACTGTAAACACTTCCGGTCGGATTGGATGGCGAACAAAGTATCAGCGCCTTGGTTTTCGACGTGATGGCTTTTTCGAGCTGAGCGGGAGTCATTTTGAAATCCTGTTCAATGCCGGTATGAACCACGACATTGACGCCGCCGGCCAGTTTAACCATTTCCACATAACTCACCCAATAGGGCGCAGGTACAATCACCTCGTCGCCCGGATTAATAATACTCAGGATGGTGTTGCAAATGGATTGTTTGGCGCCATTGGACACCACAATTTGATCGGTAGCATAATCCAGTCCGTTTTCTCTTTTCAGTTTGGCCACAATGGCCTCCAATAAATCCTTGTAGCCCGGAACGGGCGAATAAAATGAAAAATTCCCGTCTATCGCTTTTTTAGCCGCTTCTTTCACATGATCAGGCGTAAAAAAATCCGGCTCGCCGACGCTGAGATTGATTATATCTATCCCCTGCGCCTTCAATTCATTACTTTTCTGCGACATCGCCAACGTTTCCGACGGTGAAAGGCCGGCAATGCGTGATGAAACTTGTGTCATTTGTTTTCTATTATCTTTTGAACGCACAAAGGTAGCAATTCGCTGACGATTGTACAACATTCCGCCGCAAACATTTTCGTTTTATCTTACTATTCCGTTACCTGTAAGTATTTTATAAACTCGAGCCATATACTTTCCGGATTTGTTCAATATTTTCCACCAACTGGTCGCTCAATTCGTCGGCAATATAATTCAATTCGTCCTTCTTAAGCATCTGGTGATAGAGTTTATTCGTCACCGTACCGGTGGAAGTGGTAATTTTATACACATTCTTGTAAAAATCAATCACCAATCCACCACCATTGATAGTCAGATGATTATCCACTTTCCCAATCCCTTCGACGGAAAGGCTGATGCTGATTTTCAAACTGCGGGAAAATTCATCTATCGTATCCGCATTATGGATCAACGACTCGAAGTCATACCCGCAATAACGCACCTTTTTGGCATCCGTCTTGACAGCAATCTGTCTGTCTGCAAACAGGGAATCCAAGAGTTTAACCTTTCCTTCCCATGTCAACAGCAATGGGGCAATGCTATGATTGATAACGGTCCTGACTGCTTCGGGGCTGTATTGGATCTGGGCGACGCCTAAATCTTCACTCGCCAGTTCCTGTTTCAATCCGGACACTTTTTTTGCAAATTCATCCGGCTCTTCAATGCTTTCTCCCTTTCCGGCCTTGATTCCCATTTCGAGCGCATATTTCACATGCTTCTCAATAAAGGCCTCCAACGGACGGATATAATCTATCCGCACATCCATACCTGCCCCAACCATATTTCCAACGGCAATATCACATTGATTCAACGCCCGGAAATACAGATTTTTCTCCGAAGCAAGAATCACTATCATCGGATATTGATGGCTGTGCAGGATATAATTGACCAACAGGCGGACAATCCGGCCATTTCCGTCTTCAAACGGATGAATACGGGCAAACCTGTAATAAAACAGGGCGATCAACTCAACTGTTGAGAGTTCGGCCTTTTTTTCCTCCGCCAAATACCATTCGACTAATTGGTGCATCATTTCGGGCACCTCTTCGGGAGCGGCATAATTATACACTTCACCTGTCGGTATCGTAAACGTACCGGGACTGGTTCTATACATGTCAGACTCAGGCTCAATGCTTGAATCCGGCACAGACAAGGACGTGTCATCTTTGGAGAATTTGTTCATGAACAGCGTCTTGTACAATTCGCTTATCAATGACTCTGAAAACGGTTCTCCGGCAGCTACTTTCTTTTTTACCAGCGCCAATGCAGCATCATGCGATTTCATCGCCTCATAATCCTGCATACTGGCATTGCCACTCGTTTCACCTAACATGAACAACAGTTTGGTTTGTTCAAACGTCAACTGGTTGCCTCCAATGTGGTTGGAATGGAAATTATAATCCATTCTGAATTTGTTTTCCAACCTACGCAGATCTTTTGCTCTCAATGGTAACATGGTCGTCCATTTTCCATATAACCATTCAATACTTGTCATCACAGTTTTCACTTCAATTTTTTTCCTAAATTTACAATTGTTATAAACTATGGGTTCTATTCTTATTATTCATTTAAATGTTTTGTTTATGAATAGATTACCAACATAATGTCAAATTTTTGATCGTGAAATCAGACATTAAAGACGCAAATATAATTGTTTTTTTATATGAACAATCATAAACAAGAAAAATTTTATGCTTTTTTATATTATTTCTATCATTTCATGCCCAAAAAGGATTTCAAAAGATTACTCCCTTCTGCCATTTTATACCTTCTACTTGCAGTGATCCCGCATTAGTTTCTCAACAATGGGATCGCCCAATTCCTTGGCTTTCTGAAAGGCTTTGCAGGCATCGTTCATCTTTTGCCGACGCTGATAGCAGACGCCCAACAAGCGATAGGCCGACGCAAATTCCGTATCCAGCGCCAGCGCCTTTTCTACTTGTATCTGCGCCTGCTCAATATCTTGCATACGAAGATAAATAGAGGCGGCTTCTGCATGATAAACTGCATTTTTCGGATCTTTTGACAAGGCATACGTAATGTCGTCCAAAGCGCCATCCATATCGCCGGCGCGAAACTTCGCCTGCTCACGATAATAATAAAACGCATCCGTCACATTACCACTCATCAGTCGGTAACATTGGTCATAATCTTTTATGGCCGCCTCATACTGACCGAATTGCATCTTAAGTTCGGCAACTTCCTGCAAATAAACCAACGCATCGCCGGGAGAGGCGCTGCTTTTTGTCACTGCACTATCCAGCAAGGCGATCACCTCGTTCAAGTTTGCACCCGGAATCTGCCGTTTCGCATTTGCAGCTAAGTAATACGATATGGATGAAGCCAACGGACTGTGGTTTACCATCATAAATGATTCATAAGCCTCGTTGAAGTCGCCGAGATAAAACAGGATGTTGCCTTCCAATTGCCGGTAAGCCGGTTCATCTTTAATCGCAATTGCCCGACGAATATCGCTCAGCGCTGTTTCTATCCGCCATTCGGAAGACCGGATCGTCGAATCGGCAGCTACCGCATTGAAAATCAATTTCGCTTTCTCATACCATCCTTCGTCGGCAGCAGAATATTTCATTGCCTTGTCCAAGTCTTCCTGCGCCAGGACGAGAAATCGTTCCTGTTCGTCTTCCGATGCCGCAAGATCCTTGCGATGATACACATAATGCGACGCCCGTTGCAGATAGCCATCGGGATAATCCGGAAATTCGGCAATAAAATCGTTGAGCGTCTCCAGATAGGTAGGGGCATCCTGCGAAGCATAAAACAACAGGGCTATTCGCGCATTGTCGGGCGTATCCGCCCAAGCCTTCCGTATGCCTATCGCCGAATAGACCGGATTGGTAAGATGATCCATCGTTCCTATACGGATAGAGCGGATGTAAGGCACGGAAATACCATAAGTCTGGTTTTTCCCCGAAGCGTCGGCCTGCGCTATGGCAAACACATTCCCGTCCGGCGTAAGGATCGGCACACTAACCTGCGACGACGCCAGCGGAATATCTATCTTGAAATAGCCGTATTGTCCCTTTATTTTCGTCACTTCCAGAATGGGTCCCTGTGGAATAGCCGTCCCTTTCGCAACACCGTATGGAAGGATGCAAGCCATTGTCCCGACTGCCGGCAAACCCTTAGCCACCGGAAGAAACGCTACTTCGCCCGGTACAGTGACCATAAAACGGCAAACGTCGTACATCTCGTCCGCACCAATAATTTTGGATACATTCATTTTCCGACCCTCTGCGTCCGTCACTACAGCTTTCTCAGCTCCAACAAACAACGTATAATCAGATACGGCTTCGCCCGTGGGCTGGACAAAAAAACCGTTGCCTTTCCGCATGTTCCCGTTCTTGTCGTACGTCTCAATAACAAACACAGCCTTTCCCGCCTTCTCTATCCATTTGGGCGGTTTTTGGGCTGCCAGCGATATGCACCACAAGCTTCCCATATACATATATAATAAGATACGATTCATCTTTGTTCCTGAAATTTTGTGCAAAAATAGTTTTTTATTCATTGTTTTCTTCACTTTATATAGAATTTATAATTCCAGCGTCATTCCGTCCAACAGCCGAACATACAACTCAATCGCCTCACGAATTTCCGGCAGGCGGATGTACTCGTCCGCCGTATGTGAACGGGATGAGTCGCCCGGACCAATTTTGACTGTAGGAAAAGACATTAGCGCCTGATCACTCAACGTCGGTGAGCCAAATGGCGTCTTATCAAGCATCACCGCACGGCGAACGAACGGATGCTGCACGTCTATACGGGACGAATTACGACGTAATGCGCGTGGCGTCACTTCACAATCAACCCGTTTCCGTATTTCATCGCATAGCGTTTGGTTGGCATAAAATTCGTTCGTGCGGACATCCACCGTAAACCGACATTCGTCGGGGATTACATTGTGTTGCGTTCCGGCCTGAATCATCGTTACGGTCATCTTCACCGGACCCAACAGGTCGCTTTGCTGCGGAAACACATACGAGTGAAACCATTCGATATCTTTAATAGCCAACGAAATAGCATTAATGCCTTCATTACGTGCAGCATGTCCTGACCGCCCGCGGCTGAGGCAATCAAGCACCATCAATCCTTTTTCGGCGACAGCCGGATGCATCCCGGTTGGTTCGCCCACGACGCCAAACGCAACAGGCGGCAGTTCCGGCAATACGCTCTCAATGCCGTCGCGCCCCGACACTTCTTCTTCAGCCGACGCCGAAAATATCAGGTTATAAGGCTGTTCATGGGCGCTAAGTAGCGTAAAGGCCTCATACAATGCAACAAGGCTTGCCCCTGCATCATTGCTGCCCAGCCCGTACAAACGTTCATCGTCATCTTCCTCAGGCTGGAAAGGGTCACGCGTCCATCCTGCAACAGGTTTCACCGTATCAAGGTGCGAATTGAGCAGGACGGTTGGTTTCGCATCGTCGAACGACGGCGACATGAGCCACAGGTTGTTGCCTTTGCGCCGTACAACATGTCCCGCCCGCCGCCACTGCGTCTGCAGGTAGTCGGCGACTTCTGCCTCTTCACGGCTAAACGATGGCCGTGAAATCATGCCTTTAAGCAAGTCTGTTGCGTCATAAAACTGTTCCATAATGAAAGGATTTGATGCCACAAAAATAGACATTTCCTTTGATTTAGCAATTATTTTTACTCAGATAATATTTCATCCGTCATCCGACAATCCTCAACAAGTTGCGCACGGAGCGCATCAAGACTGTCAAACTTCCGATTGTTTCGAAGGCGATACATAAATTCTACCCTGATGGATTGCTGATAGATAATTCCCGAAAAATGAAGCAAATGCACTTCGACAGTCACTTCTTCGCTATTCAGCGTCGGACGGTTGCCGACAGAAAGCATTCCCTTGTAACGTTTGCCGTTTAAATACACCCAAACAGCATATACGCCCATGCCTGGCTGCACTTTAAACAGCTCGTCCATTTCAATATTGGCTGTTGGGAAACCCAACGTCCGACCTAATCCATGACCATGCACAACGAGACCTGTCATACGGTAGGGGTACGTCAGCAACTGCGCGGCTTTTTCCACCGCCCCTTCCATCAGTAACTGTCGAATACGCGATGAACTGACTGCCCTCTCGCCGGCTTCACACACTCCGGCGCGAAGAACTTCCATTCCGCACGCATGGCCGTAAGCTACATATTGTTCAAATCCATCGGCGCGATTATGGCCGAAACGATGATCATAGCCGACCAGCAGTGTATGGACGCCCCATTGTTGCTGCAGTATCTTTTCAACAAAATCGTGAGCGGAAAGATCTGCCAGCGCCGGCGTAAAATCAAGCACCACACAATAATCCACACCGGTCAAGGCTAACCGCTCCATCTTTTCTTCAAAGGAATTGAGAAGTTTTGGCTGATAACCGTCATGCAGGACGATACGCGGATGTACCGGAAATGTAATTACGGCCGACGCTAATCCCTTTGCCGCAGCTAACCGCCGTAATTCTTCAATAAGAAAACAGTGCCCGCAATGTACGCCATCGAAAAAACCGACCGTCGCCATCAACGCATTGCTATCTTTTTCTTGAGTGTGACGGATGACTTTCATAGACTGATAAACGATTTATTTTTCAACGGAATAGCTAAAAAATCATAAATTTCGAGGACTTCCTCCTTCTTTCCAGTGTTTCTCTATCTTTTCAAGTGGAACACCTTTTGTTTCAGGGATATAAAAATAGCCCCAGATGACTCCCGCCAATGCAATCAGGGCATAAAACAGGAAAGCGCCGGCAGGATTGCCTGTCTGCTCACCTTGCACGGTGATTTCGGTGCCGGGAATCGTGAAAGCCTTCACTATTTTGAAGAAGGTGAATGCCACAATACTGTTGAAAACCCAAACAGTCAGTGAGCCGATGGACGACCCCAGTCCACGCACTTTCAACGGAAAAACCTCCGTAATAATAAGCCAACCTAAAGGCCCGATACTGACGGCAAAAAAGATAATGTACAGGAATACCCACATGATGGAGAGCCATTTCCCTGCGTCACCCAGCGACTGGTTGAAAAAGAAACACAAAGCCAGGCAGAGCAACGAAATCACTAACCCGCCCATCCCCAGAAAATACAACTTGCGCCGCCCAATCCTGTCCACAAAGTAGATGGAAACAATGGTAAAAACGGTATTCACTATGCCTACACCGACCGACGCCCAGATGGCCGAAATAGTGTCGGTAAACCCTGCCATCAGGAAGATTTTGGGACAATAATACATGATGGTATTGATGCCAACCGTTTGTTGGAAAAACATAATTCCCACCGCAATAATCAGGGCATTGCGCAGCCATGGGCGGAAAATTTCACGCCAGCCGGCCTGCTCCCTGTTTTTTGCAATTCCGTCTTTTATTTGCGCAAGCGACGTTTCGACCAACTCAGGCGCTTCTATACGGGAAAGGATTTTCCGGCTTTCAGCCTCACGTCCTTTCAACAGCAGCCAGCAAGGCGTTTCGGGCAACAGCCACATCCCGACAAAGAGAATGAGCGCCGGCGCAACACCGACGTAAAACATTGGTCTCCAGCAATCCGGATTAGCATCGTCGGCAAAATACAGATCGCTTGCATAGGAAACAAGCAGGCCAATAGTCACCATCAACTGGAACATTGAAACCAAACTGCCACGCACCTTTGCAGGCGAAATTTCGGCAATATACAACGGAACGGCAAATGACGACACACCGATAGCCACACCTAAAAACAGCCTCGCTACAATCAACTGTACAGGTGAAGCGGCAAAACCTGACCACACAGCGCCAACGCCAAAAATCACAGCAGATGCCAAAATCACTTTGCGCCGTCCCAGTAAGTCGGTGATGCGCCCGCAAAACAACGCGCCAATAATGGCGCCAACAAGTCCGGCCGTCGTTACGTTTTCAACCATCGAATCACCGATGTCGAAATAAGGTTGAAAATAAGGAATTGCACCTGAAATGACGCCGGTGTCGAACCCAAACAGCAAGCCGCCCATTGCCGCTATCAGGGCGATAAAATAGACTAAAATTTTATTGTAAGAGTCTTTCATTATTAATTATTTGAGTATTTATGGAATAAAATTTTCCCAGACGTTTATTTTTAATTGAGGCTGGGGAACATAGCGAAATATTTCCGGTTGTTCTTCAAATATCCGGTAGATGGAAAGGCCTTGCCGGATGTCCAGATCGTCATAGATTCGGGGCGCTTTGCAAACAAGTTCGCGCTCTAAGTAAAGGGGATTTCGTTCCCATTGCAATTGGCCGTCTTTCAACAAAGGAAACCAGGCAAGTCCTTTATGCGCCCTTACTCCCTTATAATCAAAGCCATATTGCCTATCACACCATGCACCGAAGGTGAGTGGCGTCTGCGGATTGGCGCTGATCGTGGCATGCGCCCAGGAAGGCGGCACGACAACCACGTCGCCAGGACGGGCATAGACCGCAAAACAGCGGCCGGGATCGTCGGCGGCATATTCCTGCATATAAATCACCGCTTCACCGTCCCAAATTTCATATACCTCAGGCGTTGACAAGCCGCTCAATGGCGACACAGCATGAATATGTCCCTGACTGCGAATCGGTTCCTCACCCAACTGTCCACCGGCATAAGTTACAACGCCATACAGCAGGTGTAACCGGTTCAGCAATTCCTGATGTTTCGTTTTGCCAACGTCCATGGCGATGGCATATACAATATCCGGCCCCGTACATTCAGGATTGCGCAAACTCGGACGAATCGCATCCAAATGGCGAAATTCCGGTTCGGGACCGAAAACATCCGTTCCATACCTGAATCCCATGGGTTCGGCAACAGGTTCTATATCAAATCCGGGGTAAAAGTTCATCTGTTATGAATTATTTCTGACGTATGCTTTGATGGTTGCACATTCTTTCCCGTCGCTCTCGCCGAAGGGACGGATGAGATATTCACCCACAGCGGCAGGAACAATAAATGTTTCGGCATAATGAACAACAAACGGTTCAAAAACGCCCGAAGGACTTTCCACTACAGCTTCGCGCCCTTCCACAAGATTCAACACATTCACGCCACCGCCGGTATGGTGCAATACGGGTTTCGTAAACCAGTGACGGCGCGTTTCGATAAATTCCCTTTCGTGCAGACCGGTACGCTCTTCGCGCCACCCGTCGCCTTCGGCAACAGGCTCGACGCAATGGAGGATCTCACGACGCACCCACGATTCGGTGCGGTTCCATTGGATATTTCGTTCTCCATGTCCAATATTAATCGGACGCGGACGGCCATCTAATCCGAGTCGTCCCCAATCCCAAAGTTTGAACGTGAAGATATAAGGCGTTGCACTAATTTCGAGCACCATAGAATTTGCGCCCGAACAATGCACCGTCCCGGCCGGAATTAATACATGGTCGTGCTTGCCAACGGGATATTTGCCCACAAACCGTTCCGCATCAAAGGCGCCGGTTGTTTGGGCTTCACGCAGGCAAGCAAGCATTTCTTCAGGATGAACGCCTTCTTTCAAGCCCAGATATACACACGCATCATCGCCTGTATCAAGCATATAGTAACTTTCATCCTGCGTGTAATGAAGTCCGAATTTTTCCTGGATATATTCCGTGAGCGGGTGTACTTGAAGGCTTAAATTGCCGCCTTGCATCGTGTCAAGAAAGTCAAACCGGATGGGAAATTCGTCGCCAAATCGCCCGTGCACAGCCTCGCCCAGCAATTCATGCGGATGCGCAAAAACAAGATCAATCGAAGGAATTTCAACCGTTATCTCTCCAAAACGCAACAGCAGACTGTTTTCTTCCGGCACACAATCAAAGCACCACGCATAATTGACCGTTTCTTTGTCGAGATCGCAAACCGCTTTCATCCATTGTCCGCCCCAGGGACCCGGATCAAAAAAAGGAACTACACGAAACGGCTGATTAACCGCATTTTGCAATCCTTTCTCAAACCATTTGCGCGCAATCATTTTAGGTTGTCCGGCAACGTTCGTGTCCAATACATAATCCATACGTGCGAAAAGGCATTTTTTGAAACGGTCGCAAATTCGCCAATCTACAAAAAAGGCGCGTTTGTATTGCAGTGAAGCGCGTTCTTTTTTATTCCTGACGCCGACATTACCAACTTCATTTCGCCGAAAACGCAGTTGGATTTCCCAACGCGCCATGTCGGCGTAAATCAGCACATCAGGACAATCGCAAAGATAGGCCGCTCCCGTACCAATCACAAAAGTCAGGCCTTCGCAGACGTTTATCTTTCGCCTAAGCAACGCCGTTTTGTCGTCATCGAAATAGCTGTCTATATTATATCTCGTCATGAAGCCAAACACCTCATCTTCTGTAATATCGTTATAAAAGAAACTGTCAATTTCCGCCTCTGTTTTCATCGCTGATGAAGACAAAAACAACGCCGCGTCGGGGAAATATTGCCTCAAGGCGCCGGTGATCTCATCTTCGTTAACGCCCTGATAACATTCGATGACGACAATCTTACCCTTTTGCGGCAGGCGAGAAGAATGTGTATTTTGCAACTGCCGTTCAATCTCGCCACATATTGTATCCCAGCCGGTCAAGCAATCATCCCGCCGATCGGAAACGTGGACGGACGGATATTTATCGTAATTGGGTTGAAACATACCTTCTTAAATTATTTTAACATTGCGCTTTTAACGCGATACAAAGATACGCATTTTTAATAAACCGAATGCCATTTTCAACTGGAAACAAAACTCTATGCTAAAAAAATTTTTCTTTCAAAAAGAAATATCCTACTTTTGCCCCTAAATTTGGAAGAAAAAAATTGATATGAAAAATCCTATTCAAATGATTAAACAATGCGTAGCAAAAGACGAGCCTTATTTTTTGCTGCGCGGCCAGGATATTTGCGCTTTGCCCGCTATCAAGGCCTACTATGAAGCCGTAAAAGGGAAAGTCAAAGACCCTTATTTTATTGAAGAAATTGAAGAAATCATGAAAGATTTCCAGGCTTTCCTTGACGAGCAGCAAACGCATATCCCCGACTGAAACGCATGGTGACTGACAGTTATAAAACCATCTGTTCCTTATCCGAAGGATATTATACGGAAAAACGCAGCCGTTTTATCGCGTATGCCATCCCTGTACGGAACGTGGACGAGGTGAAAACCTGGATAGATAAATACCGGAAACAGTATTTTGACGCGCGCCATATCTGTTGGGCTTACATGCTGGGCGCCGAAAGGAAAGAATTTCGCGCCAACGACGACGGCGAACCATCCTCAACTGCCGGCAAACCGATTCTCGGCCAAATCAATGCAAACGAACTGACAGATATTCTCATCGTTGTCATCCGCTATTTTGGAGGGATTGAACTGGGCACGAGCGGGTTAATCGTAGCTTACCGGACAGCGGCAGCTGCTGCAATTGAAAGCGCCCAAATTGAAACCCGCACGGTGGATGAAGAGATTACTGTCATTTTTGAATATCCGTTTATGAACGGAATCATGCGTATTGTCAAGGAAATGAAACCAACGATCGTATCCCAAAAATTTGAACTGACGTCGGAAATAACGCTGCGCATCCGCAAAAGCCAGGTTGAACAGCTTAAAAACAAATTGTTGAAGGTTGAAAGCGCCCATTTGCAGCATAAATAAAAAGAAAAAAAGTATTTATCTTTGCAACAATACTTTAATTCATCGAGTAATTGCTATTTATTTTTGTAAATTTGGCGGCTTAAATAAAAGCAAGAAATTCATATAACAGAATGAGAAAAAAAATTTGGTTGACGGCAGTTCTGAGCTGCCTGTTAACATCGGCTATGGCTGCACCTGTGGTGCGAATTAAAGGAAAAGTGGTGGAAGCGGGAAGCGAAACGCCGATTGATTTTGCAGATATACTTCTTTTTGTGAAAGGCAAGGAACAACCGGTCACTTATGTCGCTCCGAATGCCGATGGAGTTTTTACATTTTCGAGTGTAGAAGACGGGGAATATTCGCTGGTGGTGCGTTCAATAGGTTATGATGTCTATACGAAGGACGACATTCGATTATCAGGCGTTTTGACGATAGATCTGGGTACGATAGAACTGAAACCGTTGGAACAGGGGCTGGCTGAAGTTGAAGTAGTGGCGCAAAAAAAACAGATTATTTATAAACTCGACAGGAAAGTTATTGACGCCTCATCGAGCCTTTTAGCCTCCGGCGGAACGGCGGTGGATATCCTTGA
>JAISUI010000044.1 GCA_031272155.1 Tannerella sp.
GGCGAGATAAAGTTGGAATTTACCGTCAACAACGTTGGCTATGCATGCCCGTACAACCCGCGCAAGACGGAGATTATCCTCAAAAATGACACTTCCGGCGCTGTCTATGTGCTTGAAACAGACGTTGATGCCCGCTTCTGGACACCGCGCGTACCGGCAACAGTCTCAATCACTGCCGGTCTGCCCGCCGACATCCCCGTCGGCACGTACAGCCTTTACCTCAACTTGCCCGACGCCGAGCCGACGCTCGCCTCAAACCCCGACTATTCTATTCGCCTTGCTAACAGCGATGTATGGGACGATTCGACCGGCTACAACAGCCTGAAACATCAGGTCGCTGTGGAGGCAGGCGCTTCTAAACAATACAACGGGACTCTGTTTTTTTGGAAAAATTAAGATTTTTTTTTGTAGATGATATTACTGCGTTATCGGAAATTCCCTGTAAAAATGCAGCAACGTTATCAGTATAATAATTTTTGTTCAGATACAGCATATCTAAAAAGGCGCGTTCGGGCATGGCGATATTGATATTGTCCCTGTTCAAAATCACGCCTTGGGGATTAACCAAAATCACGCCTTTCAGTTTCCTGTATTTAATTTCCTGATTATCAACCTCAACTTTTCGGCTCAATTTTTATTGCCGCGTAAACACATAAGTAGCCGTAGTCCCGTCGTCGTATGTAACTGTGAAAACAATAGTATTACCTTTGCATTTACCAACGCATTGCCGACCGTTGACCACTAACATAACCGTCGAGCCGTTAACCGAGTACGAGCCGGAAGAGCTTGCCGACGATGCTGCTGCGGCGGCTCCACCTCCTCCTCCGCCGGCTGCTGCAGCTGACGAACTACTGCTTGAAGCTGCTGCGGCTCCACCGCCGCCACCGCCGGCTGCTGCAGCTGCTGCTGCCGAACTTGCTGCGCTTGCTGCCGCAGCAGCGCTCGAACCACTAACCCAGGCTACATTCCCAAGAGTGAACGAGTTGTTCCCTGTGAAGTTGAGATTGATGGTTACTCCACCATCATTGTAAACCCATACCGTATTGTCTAATACGACAACATCATCATCGCTGCTACATGCCGAAAAACTCAACGCAAGAGCAAGCGCCACTGAAAAAATACCTAAAAACCGATTCATACCTAAATTGCTTTACATCTGCTCCTTAAACAGATTTTAAAAGTTTGTCCCTGCCGGATATTGTTGATTTTCAACCGGCCATATTTAGACACAGAGTTAACAAATGGGTTTAAAAAAATATGCCGCTACACGATATTTATTGTACAAAAAGCGGTTTTTGCCGGACAAAATGTCGAGATTGTTTAATGAATGGCAGAGCCTCATTTATGCAGTGTGATAATCGTATATGAATATCGCGGAAATGCGTATTTCTTCCCGAAATTTTTGCTTGAAACCTTTGGCACAACGTTGTACATATTTTTATCGGTATTGGCTTCGTTGAGGTCGCAGCCACCTATCGTCCAGATGTCCGCCTTGCTTTTATGAGGAAAGTTCTTTATGTCTATGACGGCTTCCTGTGCCTGATCGGCAAGATTGACCACATAAAGTGCGAGTGTGTCGCCCTTGTCATTCATTTTTGCCGTGATGTCGAGTGTCCGCTCGTCGCTGCTGACGGTTTTCACGACATTGGGCAGCCATGTTGTAGCCATCGCCTCATCAATGTATGCCGAAGGTTGAAACCAGATGGAGTGTGAATTATAGTGTATTCTCCCTTGATCCCACATGTAATGCAGGCCGTGCGGTTGAAAGGTGTTTGCAGTGCCCAACATACGGAAATGGTCGCCATAACGCTGGTTCTTGTTCCAGTTGTGGGCATGCGCCAGTCCACGATTCCAATCACAGCGGCTACCGTTTTCTTCCATAGGGTGGAGGTTGAGTTTGAAGCCGGGAAAATCTTCGGCGAGGTCGTTTTGAAGGTCGATACCCATCTCGTGAGTATATCCCGGATCGAGGGCGAAACCGAGCCAGCCGCCATAGTGCGGATCCCAGGCCAAATTGTTGCCCTTCCCTTTGTCAATGAACCATTTGACCATCTCTTTTGTCAGCTCGTATTCCTTTGTCCCGCGAGCATAGCTATTGAGGTTAGTGCCGATGTTGAGCGAAGTCATTATTGTCATTTCAGGGTCGGCTTCCCATGCGGCAAGGGCGAATTTCTTGACACATTCAAGGTAGCCGCGCGTCATATTGCGCTCGTTGTCCACCTGAATGTATTTCAGGTTGTACGGTTCGGGATGTCCGTGTTCGGCACGCAGTGCACCCCATTTCGTGCTTGTCGGGGCGTTGACGTATTCCACGAAATCGCGTATATCCTCCGACGTCTCGTCCATACTCATGCCTATTATACACTGCGCCCCAATTGCTTCGGCCAATTGGAGCATCTCGATGAAAGCAAAACTGTGTGTAGCGTAAGGGCTGAACCCACTGCGGTAGGTGATCCGTCGCTCATCAATCGGTCCAATCATCTTTTTCCACCGATAATTGTAAGTGTCCACTCCGACATCCACCATAGAGCCGTTGTATCGTATTGCTTTGATACCTTGCTTTTTAAGCGCATCGACAAATCTCTTTCTCAGCGGAAAACCATCCGCCCGTCCCCATTCACCCGGTTGCAGGAAGGCATAACCCAGCGCTATAGCTCCCGGAGACTTCAGCGAGACGCCGAAACTTCCTTCCAAAGCGCCTCCTGCGGGCGTCAGTTCAAAGGACAGTTTCTCGTAAGTCCCATCTCCCTTGATTTGGTAAGGCTTTTCTACCAGCGCAACACCCTTTTCGTCGCGTAACGAAACGTAAACAGTTGTCGGTTGGTCGGATTTGACCCTCAATATGCCGTTGTAGGGCTTGCCGTCCTCGAACTCAATCCCCATGCGGTAAAGGCCATGGTTGGTAATTCCCACTTCGCCTGCGCCGTCAACGAAGGTGATTTTCTGTGTCTGGCGTCCCATGTAAGCCTTGCCGTCGCGCACAAGTTCGTAGTCGTACTGCGGTTTTCCGGCGGTCAATTTCGACCAGAACTTGCTTATCTGTTCCTTACCGTTGACGCGCTCAAGCATCATTTTCTGAATATCACCTGGAAGCGAGTCAAACACCAAAAAACGTGTCGGGAAGCGGTATCCCGAAATCACATGTGGGTCATGGAAGCGATTGGCGTTATAAACGTCCTTACTGTAAAAATCATACTTGTCCGTGAGATTGTTCCAGTTCACGCGGTTATAGACGTCCGACTGCGTGATGAGATGAGGTATTCGCCTCTCGTCGAGCATGATATAGATCTTGGAATAGTCAGCCCGTTTGAGATTAAGAAAATCTGTCTCTACATTTTCCTCGAAGGCTTCTCCATGCAGAAGTTGGCTGAACACGCCGCCATTGGTCTGATTATTAATGTCTTCAATATTAGCTCCGTTAAACAGACGCGAAGCCGTAGCAATCTTTTGCGAAGCGTCAACCTCAAGATTAATAACCTGATTCTGTGCATAAACAGCAGTTGTGATCCCCGCTGTGATGATGATTAAAGTAATTAAATTTTTCATTGTGATATTTTTATTTTAATCCGACTAATTCTTTATGTATCTTCTCTAAGGATTTGTTTTTGGTTTCCGGCAACTTGATGGCGAAGATGAGGCTGGCGAGAGCAATCAAGGAAAAGAACCCGAAAATATAAGTGCCTCCGATTGAGAGGAACATCGGGAAAAACCATGAAAGCAGGGCCGACCATACCCAATGTGTCATGCTCCCGAATACTTGACCTTTTGCCCTGACACTGTTCGGGAAAACTTCGGAAATGACTACCCAAATCGTCGCACCGAGCGAAACGGCAAAGAACGCGATGTATCCCATGACGCATAAAAGCATGTAATAGCCTTCGAATTGCGTAAGATAGAACCCTCTCGCAACGAGAAACAGCGAAACGAACATGCCGATCGAACCAATTCCGATTAACTTCTTCCTGCCGACTTTGTCGATCACCGCCATTCCTATCATGGTGAATATCAGGTTGGTAATACCGATAATGATGGATTGTAGCATTGCGCCTTCGCGGAATAAACCCGACAGCTCGAAAATCCTTGGGGCATAATACAGAATTGCGTTGATGCCCGTCAACTGGTTGAGGGTGGAGATGCAGAACGCGATGAGTATAGGCGTGAAATATCTTTTCTGAAAGAGTTTTTCGTTTACTTTGTCGGCGTTTGCGAGGGATTCTTCAATCTCTTGAATTTCTTTTTCTATCTCCGTTTCGCCGGTTTTCTCCAGTATTAAACGCGCTTTATCCGTTTGATTTTGTTTGACTAACCAGCGCGGACTTTCGGACACGGTAAGCAATAAGACGGCAAAAATGATAGCCGGAATTGCTTCGATGCCGAGCATCCACTGCCAATCATGCGGAATACCTACAACGCAATAATTGGTCAGGTAAGCGGTGACGATTCCCAACACAATATTGAACTGGAAGAAGGCTACGAACCGTCCGCGCCACCTGAAAGGGGATATTTCGGCAATGTACATCGGCCCGACGACCGACGATGCGCCTACGGCCAGGCCTCCGAGAAAACGGAAAAACATGAACGAATACCAATTGACGATAATCGCGCTGAACACTGCGGAAACAAAGTAGAGATAGGCGATGATTATCAGCGATTTTTTGCGTCCGTATTTATCGGCGGGTTTGCCGCAGAAGAGCGCTCCGACAATCGTGCCGATCAACGCTGTCGCTATCGTGAAGCCGTGCGCGAAATCCGAAAGACCGTATATCGCCTGGATGGACTTCTCTGCGCCCGAAATGACCGCCGTATCGAAGCCGAAAAGCAAGCCGCCCAAAGATGCAACGAAGGCGACGTAGAACATAAATCCTTTTACTGTGTATCTCATAGTTATATATTTAAAATATTGCTAATCAAACGCCAAACTCAATCCGGTTGATGACATGATCTTGATAACACGCGTCCAATTCCACGAAATATCCGCTCCAACCCCAAACGCGAACAATGAGATTGCGGTGCTTGGATGGGTTTTTCTTGGCATCCAACAACTGTTCCCGGCTCACGGTATTCAGTTGCAGCTGATGGCCTCCGAGGTGGATATAGGTCTCGACCAGCATGCCCAATTTTTGGATGCTTTCGTCATTACTGAAAACCGATTGGTCAAATTCCAAAGTCAGCGGACCGCCGTTCACCACATTCGAAAGATGTTGCTTGGTGAACGACTTGATGACGGAAATAGGGCCTTTCTGTTTAATAAACAGCGTAGGCGAATAGTTGGCCGGAATCATCTCGCCCTTGTTCCGCCCGTCGGGGGTAGCTTTCAGATCCTTGGAATGAAAGATGTAGTACATTGCCGTGCCTGTCCCGGCTCGGTAGCAGCCTCCTCGCTCGTTCACACGTCCGGACAGCGCCTTGTCGAACGAATCCAACAAATCGGTAGCAATCGAATCGACATAGTCATCGTCTTGTCCCATTTTCGGCGCCTCGTTCCGTAATTTCGACTGCAAAGCCTTGCAATCGACGAAATCATTATCGAGCGCCGCCGTCAGGGTTTTATAATCAATTGATTTCTCTTCAAAGAAATATTTTTTTATCGCCGCAAGGGAGTCGGCTGCCGAAGCAATACCGGTTCCGTGTATGCCGTAATTATTGTATTTCGCTCCAAGCGAAATGTCCTGCGCTTTTTCGATCGTTCCGTCCATCAAAAGCGAGATCATTGGCGAAGGAAACATATACAGGTTCCTGTGTTTCAGCGTTATTTCGTCGGCTCTCCTTTGGATTGAGGCCTCGACAAGCGTGAAGAAATCCTCGTATTTATCGCATTTTTTCAAACTTTCGACATTTTCGCTGACACATGCTATCAATGAAATGGCGTCGATGTTCGGAATATCCATCGCACATTTTGGGATGATAAATTCCCAACATGCCGCAACGACGTATTCGTGGGCGTCTTCTTTTGTATATCCTTTGCGGATTAGACCCGGAATGATGACATCGTCGTTGCTGTATTGCGGGAAGCCCAAGCCGATTTTCGTGAGCCGAGAGCCCAATTCATATATACGTTCGGGCGTTTCCCTGTCGACCCGGATGTTGATTTTCGGATCGATGAGCCGCAGTTCATAACTCGCTTGCAGGCACATTGCCGACAGGTCATTGAACAGATATTCCCCTTCGATGCTTCGGCCGCCCAATACCATGCTTTGTCCGTTATCTCCCTGTTGCATGCCCGGATAGAGATCGCTGTCCTTATTGCACGACAGGAAGAAATCTTCGAGCAGTTCCAAGGCTTCCTCTTTTGTGAGGCGGCCTGTCTCCAGGTCGTTTTTATAGTAAGGATACATGTATTGGTCGAAACGCCCCAGGGTATTGTGATAATTTCCTGCCGCCCAAAGTCCGAAATGGAGGATGCGCAACAGCTGCAAGGCTTCCCTGAAATTGCCCGCTCCGGAGGTGCGAATCGCACTCAAAACGCCGGAAATTTCAGTCTCGCCGACCGACCGTGCATATTCTTCATATTTTGCGATAAGTTTTTGTAAGGCCTCGATACACGTTTTCAGCGAAATGAGAAAAGCAATATTGTCGTCCGTCAAAGTGGGATCGATCAATCTTTCTTCGATCTCTTTCAGTCTGTAGGCTAAGCCTTTTTCTATTGTATATTCGTAGTTTGGTGAAATATTGCAGACATACCCTCTTTCGTGCAGGTATTTGTTGCGTTTGATTTTGTCCGTTTCTTCGGGGGTGAAGATTTCGGGTAGATTGATTACCGTACGTGTAAAAACGATTTTCTCGCCCGGCAATATGACCGTCCTTTCCGCTTCAAGTACGGCCGCAAAATTGGATGCCGCCCTTTTTATCGGCGACAGTTTCTCCGAAGCCCACTTCGCGCACAGGTCTTTCAAGCCCACATTGTCAGGGCTTTGCCTGAATTGATGATGTTGTTTGTCAAGGATGTATTCCTTGAGGAGGTTCAATCTTTCCGTCATTTTTTATGCTATTAAAGTGGTTATATTGTACGCTTCAAAAATTTCCGAATAGATGCGAGGCGCCTTATCGACGTCGAACGGCGGGTTGTATTCCCGTCCTATCATCGAATATTTCGCTCCTGCTGTTTTGTGATACCTGAGCAATTCGACCCTGACCAGACTGCCGGAATTTTTCAGCAATTCTGCGATCGCCCGCATGTTCTCCGGCGTATCATTGATGCCGGGAATCAAGGGGATTCTTGCAATATACGCTTTGGAGCTGTCGCAAAGATGTTGTAAATTCCTGAATATAAGCTCATTATTTCTTCCTGTAAAGCGCTCGTGCATATCCGGATCGGTATGTTTTATGTCGAAAAGAATCAAGTCGCTCAACGATACGACTGTCCGGAAAACATCTTCGAGTGCGTAACCGCAGGTCTCAATCGCCTTGTGAATATCGGGAATCATTTGCAGAAACTCGATTATAAAATCGCTCTGCATGAGCGGTTCCCCGCCGGTAAGCGTGATTCCTCCCTTGTTGCGGACGAACACCTCTTTGTTGCGGTTCATCATTGCGGCAAGTTCGCCGGAAGTCATTTCAAATCCGCAGATGCTTTCCGTGCCTTTCTTCGTCATGATTTGCGGCAAGGGGGATATTCCTTCGGGATTATGACACCATACACAATGCAAAGGACAGCCTTTCAGGAAAATAGTAGTCCTGATGCCCGGCCCGTCATGGATGGCGAATTCCTCAATGCTGAATATGATTCCTTTTTTCATA
>JAISUI010000064.1 GCA_031272155.1 Tannerella sp.
ATAGCCGACATCGTTGCGGCGCGCTATCATTCCGATAATGCAAACAAGCGTCTTATCGACGGTTATTATATCTATTGGGGTTCAAACCGCAACACTCCGACCTTTGTCGCCACACATCAAAGCACATTCTGCGCCTTTGGCGCGGCTATGGCGCGCGTTCCACTGCACAACATCAGTAACGACACTATTCCGCTCATTATAACCGTCGGCTACGACGACGGTCTGATTTACGCCTACAATGCGCTGACCGGCGCACAAGTGTGGTCTTCGACGGCATCGTCGCCACTTACCGGCTACAACGCAACTGCTTCCGTCGGTTATTCTTTGCAGTTTGTCGATTTCAACGGCGACGGCTATGTGGAAATACTTGCCGCCAACAAAATTTTCGACGCCGCTACCGGAGCGCTGGTACTCGAGATGTCGTCGGCAAACACAGCCTTTTCGTACCACGCCGGTACCGCCTACCAGAAATACGAACCCATAGCAGCCGACTTTACCGGCGACGGTATTCCCGAATATGCCGCCGGTAATGAGGTTTACAGCGTCAATATAAACACGCATAATTCAACATCAGGCAACTCATACAATCTGATTGCCTCTGTTTCCGCGCCCACTATCGGAGGTTTCACCGTCAGCGACGGTCCCACGGCAGTTGCCGACATTAACCGCGACGGCAGACTTGATGTTTTTGTCAAGCAGGCTGCCGACCAGTCAAACATCCGTTTCTACGCCTGGGATGTTCAAACAGAGAGTATTATCGCAACCGGTCAGACGACGACAACCGGTTTCGACCACTCCACGCCCTTTATCGGCAATGTCGATAACGACCCCGAATTGGAAGTGCTGTTTGTTACTACAAACAAAATCAACGGCTTTCGTTACGACGGTTCATCGCTGTTCGATAAAGTGTATGAAATGACAATTATAGACGGTTCCGGCGCCACCGGTATCACCCTGTTCGACTTTAACCAGGATGGCGTCAGTGAACTCGTCTATCGCGACGAAGATACGTTGCGCATAATGAATGCCGTACCTGCAACTTTGCCGCTGATTGGTACTTTCCACACCCTTTACTCAACTCCGGGCGGTTCGGGCACCTGCTACGAATATCCCATAGTCTTAGACGTCGATGGCGACAACGGCGCAGAAGTTGTATCCGTGTCAGGCGCTGGCAAAAGCACCACAGGCTCTCTGCGCATCTACGAAAGCGGCAGCGACCAGAACTGGGCGCCTGCGCGTCCGGTGTGGAACCAGTACGCCTACAACGTGGTGAACGTAAACAGCGACCTGACCATACCGCGCCGGTATTTTAGCCCTGCGTCGTTCTTTGAAGGCAGCGACGGCGTTACCGGCACCAACGACGACATACAGCCGTTCAACAGTTTTCTGCAACAGGCGACGGCGCTCAACCTTCACGGCGAACCGCTGTGGCTGCTGCCCGACGTCGAGCCGGTAATTCTCGGCAACGCTTACGGCTATTACGCCGACGGCGACTCGCTTGTCGTTCATGTCAGCCTCACCAACAGGGGCGACGCCGCCTTAGTTGCGCCTTTCTACCTTGCCGCCTACCGGAACACGGTAACTGTCGGCAATAACATCGCCGTTGACAGTGTACAGACGACACTTAACGCCGGCGACACCCTTACCGCAACGCTGACGCTGCGCAATTTATCTGCGTACCTGCCTTTTGACAGTGTCATTATTCGCATCAACGACCGAGGACAGGCGACTTACGTTCAGGAAGAGTGCGACTCCTCCAGCAACAGCCTGACATTCAATCTAATCATAGCCCGCAACGACTATTATACGACCATAGTAAACAACCCCGTACTTGCTGTGCCGCACCTCAACGACAGCATACCCGCAGGCGCGTTCACCTGTTCGTATTCTGCGCCTCTGCACGGAACGGCAATGACGGTTGGCGTCGGCAGCGGCTGCGACAGCATACTCTACACGCCCGCAACCGACTTTTTGGGCGTCGATACGATAGTATATACCATAACGCAAAACGGCGTTACTGCAACAGCGCTGATTATCATTACGGTAAACGAAAAACCGGACAACATCGTTGATTCGACCTGTTTTACGACGCCGCCAGCCATGAACTGGAGCATCAGCGCGTCGTATTCAAACGAACACAACCTCAGCCCCTACCAGTCGCCCATAGTAGGCGACCTCGACGGCGACGGTATCCCCGAAATTCTTACGGCTTATGGTCTGACTAATGGACAAGTAGGCGACATTTTCCGTCCCGCCGATGGAATAGCGATATACAAGGGCGACGATATTACTGCCCCGCCGGTATTGGTTACAGCAGAGGGAAAATTCTCATGGGATTTCCGCGTGAAATACGGCATAGTAAAAACACGTATCAACAATCGCGATACCACGCTGATAGTCATTGCCGAAGGCGACCGCTACCTGCGCGCATACAACAGTCTGGGCGTCAAAGTCTGGACGAGTAGCGCCGCGTACCACGCCACGTTGAATAACGGCATCGTTCCTACGTTTGCCGACTTCAACGCCGACGGTATTCCCGAAATAGCAATAGCAGGCAATCTGTTTAACTCGGTTGACGGAACGCTGCTCTGTTCCATACCGGCAGGCTGTCCCTTTATCGACGAACCGTATGGACGTTCTACTACCGTAATTGCAGCGGACGTATTCAATAGCGGCAAACTCAATTATGTCATGGGTACCGACATTTACGACGTCAACGTAAACTCGTCGAACCAAATCCAAAGTCTGACGCTGCATCGTCGCCTTATGCCGCCCACTGACTTTTCGGACGACGCCGACTATCCCTACGGTTCCTCCCCGCTGACTGTCAACTCAGGTACGGGCGGCAGACCCTTGCTGGTAGATTTTGACCGCGACGGACGTCTCGACATGCTTGTAGCGGCATATTCGGCATATTCGTCGGCAATGATATACATCGCCGACCCTGCTACCGGCGCCATTAAAGCTAAGAAATACATCCCGCAGGTAAGCGATTTCGGCTACCCGTTTGTGGGCGACATCGACGCGCAGCCCGACCAACTGAACGAAATACTGCTCATCAAAGGCACAAGCGTCGTTTCGGAAAGGCTCATTATGGCGTTCAAATTCGTTCCCGACAGCGCTGTGCTCAAAACATTCTGGACTTTGACGCACACCGACGCCTCGAACTGTACCGGTATCACCATGTTCGACTTTGACCAGGACGGAACAGCCGAAATAGTGTATCGCGACGAAACCCTGCTCCGTATTATCGACGGCAGCGCAAACAGTCCCTACCCCAACCGCGTCAAAGCCTCCTTTCCTAACTATTCGGGCACTTCGGGCGAATACCCCGTAGTGGCAGACGTTGACAACGATGGACACGCCGAAATCGTCATCGTCGGCGGACTGGACGGAGATGCAAGTTACAATATACTGGGTCGTCTCTGGGTATTCAAGTCTTCAGACCCCGAAAGTCCCTGGGCTCCGACGCGAAAAGTATGGAACCAGTATGTTTATCACCCGACTATGGTCAACAACGACCTCAGCATACCGCCGCATCCGGCGTCCCCTGCTGTAATTTTGCCCGGTGCAGACGGCATAATCGGCACCGGCGACGACGTACAGCCTTACAACAACTTCCTGCAGCAGCAGACAGAACTCAGTAGTAACGGCACTCCGCTGTGGCTCACCCCCGATATGGTATTCCAAAGCGTTGACGCTACACGCGTCGGCGATTCGGTCAGGGTTACGGTATGTTTTGAGAACCTTGGCGACGCTATGCTTGGAAGCCCCACATACTTAACATATTACAGAGATTCCATCTCCGCCGCCTCACAGCATAAGGTTGACAGCGTTGTCCACTTGATAGAACCCGGCGCTGATACCTGCAAAGTTACCATGCTATCGGCTTTCCCTGCCTTCGCACAGTTAGTCATCCGCCTTAACGACAGGGGTTTCATCGGCGGCGCCTCGACCTATCCCGTACAGACCGAATGTCACTATGAAGACAGTATAAGTAATCCGCTCAATCCGGCGTTGTCGCTTTATATGAAGAAACGGGCATGGCTCAACAGCGAGACCGACAGTCGTAACGGCACGTATCCGAACCCGGTAGCAGTGCTTTACCGCGACAGCATAAAGTATGAGATAACAGCCGTCAATGCCAATATCCATGCCGGTACAACGCTGATAGTGCGCGACACGATACCTGCATATCTCGATACAGTATCCCGCGCAACATGGTCATCGCCACTGCCGGTCGTTACCATTGTGTCCGGCACACCCGCCCGCAAAGCCCTCGAATGGACGTTACCGAACCTTGCCGTCGGCGAAACGCGCACGGTCTCTTTCTACGCCACTCCGGAAGCGGGTTCTGTCGCTTCGCAGCCACTGTTCGTCAACTGGGCGCATGTGCTGGCTTCCGACACGCTACTCATACGCGGCGACACAGCCACCTATCATCAAGGAGCGGGAGTTGCAGTCGTTACCTTTGCGGCGTCTGCAGGAGGTATGATTTTTGGAGAGCTGCAGGCGGTGGATTACAGCACAGCCGCCCGTGCCGCCGAAGTCCTCATAGTCCCCGACAGCGGCTACGTCTTCGTCGGCTGGTCGCATCCGGCGTATCTGTCGCTTCGTGGACAGACTGTCCCCGCTACTGAGGGCGTCTTCAACTTGGATACGCTGCTGATTTACGGCAACGTAGAACTGACGGCGGTGTTTTTAAGCGAAAGCCTCACTTCGAGTGAGACCATCACAATCGGCGCCGAGCGAGAGCGTCTCCCTCAAAGCAAGTCCCGCATCTGGTCTGTTAATTCGGAAATATTTGTTCACCCGGCCTCAGTGCCGTCAGTATTAAGAATCTACTCCACCGACGGCGTCTTAATCAGGCAGCAGACCATTCTCTCGAAAGATGTCACGGCTATCAAAATGCCCGCAGGCGTCTATATCGCCAATATCAACTCTTCAATAGGAACGAAAGTAATAATATCTCGGAAATAATTTTTGAGTCAACGGTTGCGTTTTCCGAATATCCGGTTTCTCAACAATATTTCTATCTCAACATAACAACTGCCGCCATTATTACGGAACACCGGCAAACTCGTAATTCCCGAAGTCGTCGAACGACGGATCCTTCGCCGTCGTCTGCAACTGCTCGGTCACAGCAGCCGCCAATGTCTCTAACTCCTCAGGGGTAACCGTCACCCTAACCGACGCGACTGCCTCGCGTGCCCGCGCTCATGATTCAACATCCCACTAAATATTGTGGCAGCTGCCACACAATCAATAAAAATCTTTTCATTTTTTCCTCAATTTATTTTTTTATTAAAAAATTATATCTATCTTTGCAGCGTAAAAGTTCGGCTGGCCGAGTAGCCTTAACAGGCGCCCGGCTTTATATGCCGGGCTTTTTGCATTTAAAATACTCTATTTTACCATTACATATAACCACAATATCATCAAATTCCCTGAATGATTTCTGGCCGAGTTCCTGACCATAGTAATAATATTTACTCAGTCCTTGACGAAATACATCTTTGTTAAAATCATTATTGGGAAAGTATAATACTGCAATTCGCGCGCCGGGCTTTTCTGCGGCATGAACCAATCCGTTCATTACATTATTAGGGTTCGATCCGTTTTCGCAGCCGCGTTGCTCAAATGCAACTTCATTCCAAGTTCCCTCGTTATGCTTTGCCTCTGTCAATTCATTGCCGAGAACAACCTTATATCCATTTTCGTAACCTAAGTTTTGGACATCAATCTCGTAATAGCCTTTTTCAGGATCAAAATTATGCCCCATGTGTGTTGCCTTCATGCCGCCGTTATCCCAATTAAAATACACATTCCTATACGAACTGTCCTTGGTGTATTTTACATACTCTTTAACCCCCGTTTCAATAGGCTTTAATACAGCCTCGATTTCTGCCTTTAGTTCGGCCGAAGTTTTATAATAACTCGAATCCCTGCTAAACAACTCTCCATCCACTCCCGGATTACCGCCAAGCCCCCGATCCGGTTTCGCCCAAGCCGATTCGTCCGGCGCCCTGGTAGGCTTCCGCGAAGTCTCCTCCCAGTCGCACTTGCAATTCCAAAGATTACCAGGCTGATTCTCCTTCCAGAAAGGATGATTTTTCGGAAGTACCAAACCATAATAATGCCGGTGTTCTTCCCGCGGATTCGCCGAGCGCGACGGCAGCCATCGAATATTCGGATACAAATCCTCATTCATCCCGCTGTGCATCTCAGCCCATTGACGTGCCGTCCGTGCCCTGTTTATAGCCGTCACCTGTTCCGTCGCCTGGTGGGCCTTGGCTTCCGCCGAGCATTTTTAGGGCTTCTTGAAGTTTTTCCGCATCCGACATGCCTTCGGTCTTCTTTTGCAAGTCCTCCATTTTTTTGTTGAGGTCTTCTAAACCTTTTTGGGCGTTGTCAGCCTCTTTCTGATTTTCGGAGCGACTTTTACCGCCAAGCATTTCCATCAACCCGCCGGCGGGCAATGTCTGACCTTTCCATTCTTTTTTGATTTCAAAGAGTTCGGCGGGCTGCGGGGTAGTCTTGAAATTTCGTCTTACCACCGTTTCGCCGTAAGGCATTTGCTTTTGCTGAACCCACATATTGTATGGCTCGTAAACCCAGTTGCATACATAAATGGCAGTGCTTTCGTTTCCGCCCTTGACGGTTTCGGTGGTTTTAATCTCATAGACTTTGCAGTCAAAGCCTTCTACCGTTTCATCTCTGAGAAACGTTTTAGTGGTATTGGCTTGTTCTACGAAGTCAAAACCAATGACATTGTTTGCGGCTGACTTGTATCCGTCGGTAAACATCGACAAGGGAAGAGCCATAAATGTTTTCTTCTCTGTGTCAATAGAATAGCATTTCATCGAGTCTCCCCGAAGAATCATAAGAATGGTTTTGCCGGTCATTTCGTTCACGGATTCACTACGGAGATTATTACCCGAGCGCCACTGTTTGGAAATAAGTTTGCCGCTACCTTTATCATACTCTTCAAAGTATGTTACAGGCGTTTGCGTAAATTTTGCGTTCTGCGCTTTTACAGACGTTACGCCGATTGCTGCGAGGCAGGCAAAACTAATTGCCACATTCCTCAAAAAATACACTTTTCTCATTGTTTTACTTTTAAAATATTTATAATAAGTTAATTACTTCCGATTCTAATTTGTCATTGAATTTGACGCTGCAAAGTTACGGCACTGTTTTGTTCCTGTCAATACGTAAAAATACGTATTTTTGACCCCCCCCAAACTACGTAATTTTACGTAGATGGAATGTTAAAATTGCGGCATAAAAAAAGCGGACTTACATCCGCCTTTGAGGTCTTAGGATACCTTATTACAAGAATGAAAGCCCGCAAAACTGCGAGCGTCACGTATAATTCTTGTAATACTCTTGAAAGTTCCTAAGTTCCAAAGGCAAGAATCCTGCGTTAAACGCTTTTTAATATGTCTCGTAATGAGCGCATTACTACGCAAACCCCTGCGCCAAAAGCGCATAAATCGCATCATTACGACTTCAAAGATACAAAAAAATATATCGCGATGTTATTTTTGCCGTAAAAAAAATTTTTACCTTTGTCCCGTAAAGACAGGTATCATGATATACTACGAAAAAGGTGCGCCCGAACATGCTTTTGGACGCGAAGAACTGAAAGCGGCCGTATTTGCTGCCTTCGATAAACTGGGACCACGCCGAAAGGTGCTGGCCATCCCGCCTGATTTCACGCGGTTTCACTCGCGTGCAGGCGAACTGACGCAGTTGGCGTATGAATATTACGGCGATCGCCTGACAGACATTCTGCCTGCTTTAGGGACACATTTCCCTATGACAGATGCGGAAATTGCACGGATGTTTTCAGGCGTGCCGCGAGCATTGTTTCGCGTACATAATTGGCGCGAAGACATTGTGACGGTCGGCGTCGTACCGGGCGATTGCGTGAAGGAGTTCTCCGGAGGCGTCATTGATTATGACTGGCCTGCACAAGTCAATCGGTTGCTCGTCGAGGGCGATTATGACTTGATTTTGTCGCTTGGCCAGGTGGTGCCCCACGAAGTTATCGGCATGGCAAACTACAATAAAAATATCTTTATTGGAACAGGCGGTGCGGAAGGCATCAACAAAAGTCATTTTGTAGGCGCCGCTTATGGCATGGAACGCATCATGGGACGCGCTCTGAACCCGGTTCGCCTCCTGCTCAACTACGCTTCCGAACACTTTACGGCACATTTGCCTGTTGTTTATCTCCAAACAGTGATTTCACAGGGATCCGACGGTTTGCAGATGCGCGGGCTGTATATTGGCGACGATTTTACGTGTTTTGAAAAGGCTGCAGCGCTTTCGCTCAAGGTTAATTTTCAAATGCTTGATCGGGAGATGCACAAGGTTGTGGTATGGCTTGATCCTGAAGAATTCCGCAGCACGTGGCTGGGAAACAAAAGTATTTATCGCACGCGCATGGCGATCGCCGACGACGGCGAGTTGATTGTGCTTGCACCCGGCCTGCACCAGTTCGGCGAAGACCCTACCAACGATATGCTGATTCGTAAGTATGGCTATGTCCATACTCCTCAGGTTCTTAAGTATGTAAAAGAAAACGAAGACCTCCAGAATAGCCTCGGCGTAGCGGCGCACTTGATACACGGCACTTCGGAAGGCCGTTTCAGTATCACGTATTGCCCCGGTCACTTGACGCAACAGGAGATTGAGCATGCAGGCTTTCGCTATGCCGATCCGGACACAATGATGAAACGCTATAATCCGTCTAAATTATCCGATGGATGGAACACGGTGGATGGTGAAGAAATTTTCTACATATCCAACCCGGCGCTGGGCTTGTGGGCTTATAAGGAAAGGTTTAAGTAGCGCTTTATACCATTCTTGAATTATAATAAAGTGGAACATTTTTTAAAAATTTGGTGTTTTAGCATGAATATCCCACCAAAATCATTACATTTGCCCGTCAAAATCCAGAGTGTTTCATGAGCATAGAGATCAAAGAAGTTAAAACAAAGAAAGAATTAAAGCAGTTTGTAAAATTCAATATCGAACTTTACAAAGATAATCCGTACCACGTCCCGGGGCTAATTGACGAAGAAATCATGACGTTGTCGAAGGATAAAAATCCCGCATTTGAAACGTGTGACACCATTTATTTTTTAGCTTATAAAGACAATCGTATTGTCGGACGCATTGCAGGAATCATTAACCACAAAAGCAACGAGCGATGGGGACAGAAATATGTCCGCTTCGGTTTTGTAGATTTTATTGACGACAATGAAGTAGTTGACAGTCTTTTCAGTGCAGTCGAAGACTGGGCGCGTCAATTTGGACTGGAATATATTCATGGTCCCCTTGGTTTTACTGACCTCGACCATGAAGGAATGCTCGTAGAGGGATTTGACTTGTTGGGAACGATGGCTACTATTTATAATTATGCCTATTACCCTCAACAACTTGAGCGTATGGGATTTGCAAAAGACCTCGACTGGCACGAATTTAAGATTTATATTCCAAAAGAAGTGCCCGAAAAGCATCTTCGCATTGGTGAAATAGTAAAACAAAAATATGGACTTAAAATCCTTAAATTCAAACGCAGAAAAGATATTTGGCCATACGCTCAAAAAATATTTACCGCGCTCAACAAAGCCTATGCTCAATTGTATGGATTCACTGAACTGTCGCAAAAACAGATTGATTATTACGTTAATATGTATATTCCAATGTTGCGGCTTGATATGATTACTGTTATTCTCAGGGAAGCGGACGATGAAGTAGTTGGATTTGGTATCACGATGCCCAACCTTTCCCTTGCACTCCGCAAAGCAAAGGGGCGAATGTTGCCATTTGGTTTTATTCCACTACTCAAAACTTTGTATTCAAAACCAAAAATCATAGACCTCTATCTCATAGGCGTCTTACCCGAATATCAAAATAAAGGAGTTAATGCATTAATTTTTAATGATTTAATTCCTGTATTTAATAAATTTGGCACGGTTTATGCCGAAAGCAATCCCGAACTTGAAAATAACAATGCCGTACAGGCTCAATGGCAATATTTTAAGAGCGAGCATCATAAAACAAGAAGGGTTTTTATAAAAAAATTATAAGATTATTATGAATGAATTAAATACTTTTATACAACAGGAAACCGAATATGGAGACGAACACGTAATCAAACTCGAATGGCGCGAACATATCCGCCTTCGTCCGGGTATGTATATCGGCAAACTTGGCGACGGCACTGCGGCAGACGATGGTATTTACGTGCTACTCAAAGAAGTAATGGATAATTCCATAGACGAATATATGATGGGCTACGGCAAAAGTATATCCGTAACCATTGCCGACGGTACCGTTACGGTTCGCGACTATGGACGTGGCGTACCGCTTAAAAGCGTTGTTGATGTTTCAAGCCAAATGAACACCGGCGCCAAATACGATAATAAGGCTTTTAAAAAGTCTGTTGGACTTAATGGTGTGGGTATTAAGGCTGTAAATGCATTGAGCAGCTATTTCAAAATTGCCAGTTTCCGTGAAAACGAAGGTAAAGAAGTAGAATACGACAGGGCAATTATCACCCGCGAATCCGATATTTTCCCTTCAACAGAAAAAAACGGCACCTTGGTTTCGTTTATGCCTGATAATACTATATTTATAAACTATGCTTATCAGGATGAGTTTGTTACGGCTCTGTTGAAAAACTACGTTTTTCTCAATTCAGGCCTTACTATAAATTATAACGGCGCTGTTTTTCACTCCAAAAACGGACTTGCCGACTTACTGAACGAATACATGACTACCGAGCCATTGTATCCAGTCATTCATTTAAAAGGTGAAGATATTGAAGTAGTTATAACTCACAGTAATCAGTACGGTGAAGAATTTTATTCCTTTGTAAACGGCCAATATACAACACAAGGCGGCACACATCTTTCCGCTTTTCGCGAAACGGTTGGACGTGTCATTAAAGAATATTATAACCGCAGTTTCGACTATTCCGATATCCGCAGTGGCATTGTGGCCGCCATCAGTATCAAAGTGGAAGAACCCGTCTTTGAAAGCCAGACAAAAACAAAATTAGGTTCAAAAGATATGGGACCTTCCGGTCCTACTATTACCAAATTTATCAGTGACTTTGTAAAAAAAGAATTAGATAATTATTTGCATATCAATACAGAAACATCTGATATTTTACTTAAAAAAATACTTGAATCGGAAAAAGAACGCAAGGCCATTGCAGGTGTGAGTAAATTAGCACGCGAACGCGCCAAAAAAGCAAATCTGCACAACCGGAAACTCCGTGACTGCCGTATCCACCTGAACGATATAAAAACCGATGGAAAAGATGAAACTTGTATCTTTATTACTGAAGGCGATTCAGCCAGCGGTTCCATCACAAAAAGCCGCGATCCCAATTTTCAAGCCGTCTTTAGCCTGCGCGGTAAACCACTCAATTGCTTTGGATTAACAAAAAAGATTGTTTATGAAAATGAAGAATTTAACCTTCTTCAAGCGGCTCTTAATATCGAAGATGGCCTTGATGGACTGCGATATAACAAAGTAATTATTGCCACCGATGCGGATGTGGACGGAATGCATATCCGGTTGTTGCTTCTTACATTTTTTCTTCAGTTTTTTCCCGATTTGATTAAGCGCAACCATGTGTATATCCTTCAAACTCCGCTGTTTCGTGTACGCAACAAACAGAAAACCATCTATTGTTACAGCGAAGAAGAACGCATCAATGCGATTAAAGAACTGGGTAAAAATCCCGAAATTACACGTTTTAAAGGGCTTGGCGAAATATCGCCCGACGAATTTAAACATTTCATCGGCAAGGATATACGTTTAGACCCTGTGTCCATCAAAAAAGAAGATCTTATCAAGGAAATGCTTGAATTTTATATGGGAAAAAATACGATGGACAGACAAAACTTTATTATCCGTAACTTAGTTGTTGAAGAAGATATTGTAAACGAATGAATGTCAAACGAATATTATTTCCGGGAACCTTCGATCCTTTTACGGTCGGACACCAGTCATTAGTCAAACGTGCACTCTGTATTGCAGATAAAATTATCATCGCAATTGGGGTGAATGAAACAAAAAAATCACTTTTTTCGATAGAAAAACGTTTTGAAACGATTACTTTGCTATATAAAGACGAACCAAGAATCAAAGTAATGACTTACAATTGTTTGACGGTGGATTTTGCTAAAGAAGTCAATGCTGATTTTATCCTGCGCGGTGTACGTTCCATAAGCGATTTTGAATATGAAAAAACGTTGGCCGATGTGAATCGTCGGCTAACCGGCATTGAAACCCTTGTTCTTTTTTCCGAACCAGAATATACACATATAAGTTCCGGCATGATTCGCGAACTAATCCATTATGAAAAAGATATTTCCGATTATATTCCAAAAATATAAATTTAATTAAATAAAAATGAAAAAAATATCAGTATTATTTTTATGTTGCATATTTGGTGTTCTAACCGGATATGCGCAAGTATTGCCGCAACAAAAACCGAGATTAGACGAAGATATGGATAAACTTCTCAAATCTTTTTACGCTATTTCTAATTTTTATGTAGATAATACAGACAATAAAAAAATAGTTGAAGATGCTATAGTTGGAATGCTCGAAAAATTAGACCCTCATTCCAACTATTCCGACGCAGAAGAAACAAAAGACCTGAACGAACCGCTGGAAAGCAATTTTGACGGTATTGGCATTCAATTTAATATGCTCACCGACACCGTATATGTGATTCAGGTTATTTCAGGCGGTCCATCCGAAAAAGTAGGTTTACTTGCAGGCGACCGGATTATTTTTGTAGATGACACTTTAATAGCAGGCGTCAAAATGAAAAATACGGACGTTATGAAACGTTTGAGAGGACCTAAAGATACGGAAGTCAGTGTAAAAGTTAAACGCATTGGAATAAATGACTTGCTTACTTTTAAAATTATCAGAGGAAAAATACCTATTTTTAGTATGGATGCCGCTTATATGGCTGATAAAACAACCGGCTATATTCGTCTTAGCCGCTTTGCTATTTCTTCGACTAAAGAATTTAGTGAAGCACTCGAAAAACTTAAAAAACAAGGAATGGAAAACCTAATCCTTGATTTACAAAATAACGGAGGCGGCTACTTGCATATTGCATACGAACTTGCCGATGAATTTTTAGACAAAGACAAACTTATTGTCTATACACAGGGAAGAAGACAACCCAGAGAAAATGCTTTGGCTACCGAACGCGGAGGTTTTGAAAAAGGCAGGCTTATTATTATGGTAGATGAATTTTCCGCTTCAGCCAGTGAGATTGTTTCAGGCGCTGTACAGGATTGGGACAGAGGGATCATCCTTGGTCGGCGTACTTTTGGTAAAGGATTAGTACAAAAACCTATACTGCTTCCCGACGGTTCTATGATTCGCCTCACTGTAGCCCGTTACTACACTCCCTGCGGACGCAATATACAAAAACCTTATAATAATGGAATTACAGAATATAACCGTGATCTGATTGAACGTTACAATCGTGGCGAACTTATGAGCGCAGACAGTATCCATTTTCCGGATTCCTCCAAATTCAGCACCTTACTGTCGAAACGAACCGTTTATGGCGGAGGCGGTATTATGCCGGATGTGTTCATCCCTCTTGATTCGACACGCTATACGGATTTTCACCGTAAAATATCCGGCGCTGGAATGATTAATATGGTATCTATGAATTATATAGATCAAAATAGAAAACCATTAAATAAAAAATATCCTGACATTACATCATTCAAAAAGAATTTTAACGTGCCCTCAGAAACATTAGACGAACTTCTTCAATTGGCAAAAAAGGAAAATATAGCCTTCGACGAAGAACAGTATGAAAAATCCAAGCATCTTATCACGCTTCAAATAAAGGCGCTGATTGCACGCGATTTGTTTGACATGAGTGAATACTATCAAATCATGAACGATGAAAATTCGAGCCTGAAAGAAGCGCTACGAATCATCAATGACCCGGTAGCCTATCATAAAATTTTAGGTAAAGAATAAATGAACCTGTATGTTTTTCAACAGCCATATATAAATATATTTTTATAGTAGATTTTTAAATTTATTCTATGATGATTATAATGGCCTATTGAAATTGTTGGAAAATTTTTTTGCCGTTTATTGCATATATTACTTATGAGTTAACTGGGACTGTTTATAAAGAAAATATCAACCGTGTTATATAATTTATATTACTGATTATAAATTATATAACGTTTTTTGTAGAGAATAGTTGAAAACGATATGTGTGAAAAATTTTCGACGGAAAGCGGGTTGTTTTTTGTTCGTGTTGCTGTTTGAAACATGAGAAAATAAAATCATTTTTATTTTTTGATGGAAGCGTAAAATTGTTACATAAAAATTTTAAACAGTATTTTCTCATAAAATTATTCTCGTTTTTTCAACAGGAATATAAGCGGGTTTTGAACAATTGTTGGATAGTCGAGGTTACTTTGGCACTTCTACCTTATCAATCAATCGTTGTACGATTTTAAGGGGCGTATGTCCTTCCATTTCGGCTTCGGCAGTAAGAATAATGCGATGATGTAAAACAGAAGGAGCAATAAATTTAATATCTTCGGGTGTAATAAAGTCGCGTCCCTGCAAAAGAGCAAACGCTTTGGCCGACTGCATCAGGGCAACCGATGCACGGGGTGAAGCGCCTAAATAAACGGCTTTGCTCGTGCGTGTCTGATGAATAATGGATGCGATATAGCGAAAAAGCGTAGGGTCGGCATATACTTTACCTACATGATTACAAAGTTGTATTAGTTCTTCGCGCGTTAAGACAGGGCGAATATTTTCCAATGCCGCCAACCGGCTGTTGGTGTGATGGCGTTCAAGGATGGTAACTTCCTCATCGAGCGTTGGATATTGCATGGAAATTTTCATCAGGAAACGATCTAACTGCGCTTCGGGCAGTTTATATGTTCCTTCCTGTTCGACAGGATTTTGAGTGGCCAATATGGTATATATGGGACTCATGGAATAAGTGACGCCATCTACGGTTGCCTGTCGTTCTTCCATTACTTCAAAGAGGGCGGATTGAGTTTTGGCCGGTGCGCGATTTATTTCGTCCACAAGTACAATGTCGGCAAAAACGGGGCCTTTATGAAAATTAAATTCGCTTGTTTTCAGATTAAAAATGGATGTTCCAAGCACATCGGAAGGCATCATGTCGGGCGTAAACTGAATGCGTGAAAAATGAGCGTCAATCAGTTTGGCAGTCAATTTGGCAAGCAACGTCTTTGCTATACCCGGTACGCCTTCAATCAGGATGTGCCCTTTGGCAAGAATAACCGTTAGCAACAAATCTACGACCCGTTCCTGTCCTACTATCACAGACGACATGACTTTCCGTATTTCGTTTATTTTTTCTGAAAAAATTTCCAAATAAAGGGTTTCCGTTCTTTCTTCCATTATAGATTATATTTTGTTTCTGTTATAAATTAATTGCAGTTACCAGCTTCCACCGGCGCCTCCGCCGCCAAAACTTCCGCCTCCAAATCCACCGAATCCGCCTCCGCTTCCAAAATCACTTCCTCCGCCGAATATACCTCCTCCGCTGGAAAAATCGCCCCATGAATCACTCCTGCGACTGCCCGAACCGGAAGTAAGTGCAGAAAATAATAACCAGTATAACAAGCCTTTTTTCTTAGTGTCCATGGTGTAATTATGCTTGTTATTGTTGGTTATTATTAGAATAATAAAGAAGAAAATTAAAAACAGGATAGTGGCCACCGGTATGTTATGATTTTCCGTTCGATCCTGATATTCCTGAGCCGTAAATTCCTGACTTGCTAAAGACATAATAACCTTGCAACCGGCAGATAAACCACCATAAATATCGTTTTCACGGAAGCGAGGAATCATCTCATTATTTACGATCAAGCGATTGGCTACGGCATCGGGAATAACGCCTTCCAACCCGTAGCCGACCGCTACGAATACACGCCCCGCTTCCCGTTCGGTTTTTGGTTTGAACACAATCGTTACGCCGTTGTTGCTTCCTTTTTGACCAACGCCCCATTTTTCTCCCAATTTGAATGCATAATCGGATATGTCATATCCATTTAACGATGGAATGGTTACAACGACAATTTGTGTTGTTGTACTTCGGGCATACGCTATAAGTTCCGTTTCAAGTTGTTCAGCCTGGGCAGGCGTCAGTACGTTTGCAAAATCGTTTACTAACCGTGGCGGATTGGGAGGCGCAGGAATATCCTGCGCAATGACAGGAATCGCAAGCGACAGGATGATAGCAAGATACAGTATTTTTTTCATAGCACGTCAACTGAATGAAATTTCGTCGGATAATTCATTTACATCATCTGCATGACGCGGAAAATACTCTTTCAACTGCTTGCCTGCCATACGAATACCTTCATCCAGTCCTTCGACAAACAGGTTATGTTGAAAATTGGCCTGCATCCGTTCGCTAATATGATCCCAAAAATTTTCAGGTACAAGGCTATTGATACCCACATCGCCGACGATGGCAAATTTCCGGTCTTTGATAGCCAAGTAAAACAATATGCCATTACGTTGTTGCGTATGGTGCATTTTAAGTTTGCCAAACCAGTAGGCGGCGTTATTCAGCGCTCCTGCGGGACAGCGTTCGGACACATGTACGCGCACCTCTCCCGACGTATCGTTTTCGGCAGCCCGGATAGCGGCGACGATACGTTCCTTTTCTGCGCCGGAAAAGAAGTTTCTTGCGTTCATTCTATTGATCAGTCGAAACTTACTGTAGGCGCTTTATCGGATCCGGCTTGCGCTTCAAAATAGGATTTTTTATCGAAGTGGAACATCCCCGCAAGGATATTGCGCGGAAAACTGCGAATATAAGTATTGTAATCGCGAGCCGTTTCATTAAATTTCTGGCGTTCGACCGTAATCCGGTTTTCCGTTCCTTCAAGTTGCGCCTGAAGATCGAGGAAGTTCTGGTTAGCCTTCAAGTCGGGATATTGTTCAACAACGACCATCAACCGGCTTAGCGCCGAACTCAGTCCATCCTGCGCTTCCTGAAACTTGGCCAGCGACGCGGCGTCCATATTCGACGGATCAATGGTTGTAGAAGTGGCCTTTGCGCGGGCTTCGATCACGCCTTCCAGCGTTTCACGTTCGTGGGCGGCGTAACCTTTGACCGTGTTTACAAGATTAGGAATCAGGTCAGCCCGCCGCTGATACACATTTTGAACCTGCGCCCAAGCCGCCGAAACAGCCTCATCCTTGCTCACCATCGTATTATACATGGAACAGGAAGACAGCGAAAATGCCGCCACGACAATTATTCCAATAAAAATCAAAATTTTTTTCATTTTCGTTTCGTTTTAATAGATTTCTTACGGGAAACAAAAATAAGACATTCTATCGAGACAACCTAATTTTTTACTGTTTTTTATTTGTTTGCCGTCTAAAAAGAAAGTTTTTTTCTCTCGCCCGTACATTCGTTCCATATTTTTATCTAAATTTGTCGCTTCAAAAATGGATGGTTGAAGAATATGAAAAAACCGTATAAATTTTCTGTAAATCAGATTATTATTGTAATTTTAGGACTGATGGCAGGATGGCATGCAGGTGCACAGACGCCTGCTGCTTTTGAACGGTTTATTAAGAAACCGGCCTTGCGCGGTGCATCTGTTTCTTTGATGGTAAAAGAAATAGGGGAGGGGCGTGTTGTATATAGTTATGAACCTGATCGCCAACTCACTCCTGCATCGGTTATGAAAACCGTTACCACTGCCACAGCGCTTGAAATACTTGGTGAAAATTTTCGTTTTGAAACATCTATAATGTACGATGGAACGATCAGGGAGGGCATTTTGTACGGCAATCTCTATATCTGCGGAAGCGGCGACCCTACGCTAAACTCTTCGTTCATTGAAACGCCGCGGGACAGTATTATCGCTCTCTGGGCCAATGCCGTCGAACGCGCCGGCATCCGGCGTATCAACGGGCGGATTATTGCCGACGAGCGCATTTTCGACACCGAAGGGGTTTCCATGAAATGGATGCGCGAAGACCTTGGAAGTGACTATGGACAAGGCAGTTATGGCCTGAATATCTTCGATAATCATTTCAAACTTTTCCTCGAAGCCGATACGAACCTGACGCAACCCATTGTCATGTACAGCGAACCCTCGCTCCCGCAGCTCAAGATTTACAACAATCTCGTTTTCAGGCGCTCAAAGAAAGATAGCTGCCTGATTACGGGATTTCCTTATCAGAATGAGCGCTATCTCTACGGCGTTGTAGCGTTCCGCAATCATTCCTTTCGGATAGCTGGCGATATTCCCGAACCGGCGCTTTTTACCGCTTATTATGTACATCATTATCTTCAAAACAAAAAAGGCGTTATGATTCTCGACGAACCGACGTCCTACCGTATCCTGTCCGAATCCGAATATCAGGATACAACCGTGCGTAAAACATTGATTACTACCTATTCTATGCCACTGAAAGAAATTGTGCGCATTACCAATTTTGTCAGTCACAACCTCTATGCCGATGTGCTGATTAAGACGCTTGGCCTGCGTTGCGTAGCAGCCGACGATGAGGCTCTCTCGTCGTTCGATAAAGGCGCTCGTGTGGTCAAAGACTATTGGAACGCAAAGGGTCTGGATACGGAGCCGCTATGGATGTTCGACGGTAGCGGGTTGGCTATCACCGACAAGGTGACCACCCGTTTTCTCTGCGACCTCTATACTTATATGGCTACCCGCTCGTCCGTAGCCGAAGCATTTTTCCAATCCCTCCCGCGAGCCGGTAAAGAAGGTACCGTACGCAGCCTTTTTCGCGGAAGTGCGCTCGAAAACCGCGCAAAAATGAAAAGTGGCAGTATGAGCCGTGTGCAATGCTACGGCGGCTACGTAACCAAAGATGAAAAACAATACGCTTTTGCGTTGATAATCAATAGCTTTACCGGGAAAAACAACTACATCCGCGCCGCCATAGAAGAACTGTTTTTGGCGCTTTTTTGAGATTTTCAAGCCGTTTTTTAACATTTCATCTACGTAAAATTACGTAGATAGGGGGGGGCAAAAATACGTAATTTTACGTATTGACAAGCATAAATTCCTGCCATATCTTTGCAGCATGTTTTACAACAAAAAATTTTTAGACATGAACAAAAGAGTATTTATTAGTGTATTTGTGGGGATTGTGGCCATTGCCTGCCTCGCTGGATGCGGAGGAAAAAACTCCGTGGATGGTTCGATTGACAAAATCGAAAGTGCGATCAAAAAAATTGAGAAGAACAAGACTTCGATGACTGAAGCCGACTGGAAACAAGTCAATGAAGAGCTTGAGGAACCCTGCCGCGTATTGAAGGAAGCTCTCGATAGCGACCGCGTCGGCGCGTTAAAGAAACTCCGCATCACGGGCGTGATGATTAAGTTTGCCGCTATAGCAGGCGAAGCAGGCTTGCATACTGCCGCTGATGAATTGGGAAAGAAACTTCAGGAAAAAGAAGAAGAGTAGTAACTAATTGTTTTTTATTAATTTATTAAAGTTTTTAAGCATGAAAAAGTTGAGTATTTTTAAGAAAGTTGCCATGCTCATGGTAGTAGCAATGGTGACAGTGAGCGTTTCCGCTCAGGAAAAAGGCGACAAGGCAATTGGCGCAAGTGTTTATCTGGGTACGGGTAATTCCTACTCGCAAATTGGCTTGGGCGGCAAGTTCCGCTACAACATCCTCGACCGCTTACGTGCGGAGGCGCAGGGTACGTATTACCTGCCGAAGTACAACTGGTCTATGATTGACGCAAGTATTAACGGACATTATCTTTTTGGAAATGAGGATTTTGTTTTTTATCCGCTTGCAGGATTGGGATTGAACTATTTCCATTGGGATAGCGGTTACGGCTTTTTGAACAGTTCCTCTTCCTATGTAGCGTTCAACTTTGGCGGCGGCATTGATTTCAAAATCGCAGGCAATATCTACCTCAACGCCGAGGCGACGTACAGGGTTTCGGACTGGTGGGACAGGATTACGCTGTCGGGCGGTATAGTCTTTAAATTCTAAACTCATCTCCGACGGGATTATAGGGCATCGGCATGGTTTTGCAACACCTTCTCAAACAGTGCAAAATGAATTTTGCCAAAGCCCTGTAATCTCTGCCGGATTTGGAAACAGTAACAGATTATGAACTATTAATAATGTATTACAATGAAGACGAACAAATTTTTATATCTCCTGGTAGCCGCAGCGCTGCTGTTCACGGGTTGCAACAAAGACGACGACGACCCGACGCAGGAGGAATATACCGGTGATGAAAGCCCCGGTGATATTCCAGGATTCGGAGAGAACGGACAGGATTTGAGAGGCAAGACTTTTATCCTGCCCGACGGCATCACTTTCGATGGCTATGTAATGGGCTATGAAGAAGGCGCCGACTACGATTTTGCCACGACAGGCAAGAACAAACTCGACATCCTCAATGCCCGCCTCAACACAGAAAACCAAGGTATCGAAACACGTGCTTCGGTCAAAGCCGATATTACGGTTGGCAGCGGCGGTCTTGTTACCGTGCTTATCAAACTCAAAAACAGCAAATCTTCAAAGGTTGATGTTGAGTTTCCTGCCGGACTGATATTTGAATCTGCTTCCGGCGATTACCAGAACGGTATCCTGCTCAAAAAATGCAAGGTTACCGTACCCGCGTCGAGCAGCGGCTATTTCGTCGTTTTGCACCTCTATTGCGGCAATCTTTCGCGTCACGCTTCCGACGGTTCGGCTCGTTACAACGCGCCTATCATAACCGACTCGGAGCTTATCCTTTATCTCTGCGGATTGGTTAAAAACAAGAAAATCAACATTGAAGAAGGAAGCGGATTGCTTGAACAAATCACTTACGCGATTACGTATTATACGCAGGTACTGAAAATTCAGACCATCGTATGGAAAGTAACCGACAACGGCGAAATGCCCAACGAAGAAGATTTGAAGTATTTGAGGGATTTACCTAATTCGTAATGTTTATTTAACTGCTTATTTATTAATATTTTAATTTTCAAAGACGATGAAAAAAGTAACATTACTCGTATTCTGCCTCGCATTGACGATGATATGCGGTACGGCATGGGCGCAAACGACGCCAAAAGTGCATTTCCTGAAAATAACGCATGTTGTTTCGGGAGTGAACACGACGGATGAATATTCGCTCAAAGGCGGCGAAATCACCGTAAAAGACAATGACGTGAAGGTAACTTTC
>JAISUI010000102.1 GCA_031272155.1 Tannerella sp.
GGAATACCGTCAATCACAACCAACGGCTCTGCGCCGTTTATCGTTCCTGTACCGCGAATACGGATGTTAGGCTGCTCGCCGGGGCGTCCGTCGGAAGTAACAAAATCAACGCCCGTTACACGACCTTGCAGCGCATTAGCAGCCGACACCACAGGAATGTTCTTGATTTTATCGCCTTTTACATTGACGATACTTCCCGTGAGGTCTCTTTTCTGCTGAACGCCATAACCAACGACTACGACTTCGTCCAAAGCTCGCGAGTCTTCCAATAGAGTTACACGAAAACTACTTTGGTTTCCCACCGTAATTTCCTGCGTCACATATCCGATAAAGGAAACCTGCAACACTGCATTGCCCTTTACCTCCAAAGAGAAAGCGCCAGCCGCGTCCGTTACCGTTCCGTTGGTCGTTCCTTTCTCTACAACATTGGCGCCAATGACCGTTTCGCCTTTGGCGTCGGTCACAGTACCAGTTACACGCTTCTGCCCGAAAGCAGCAAGCGTTCCCACACTCAGAATACAGATCAGGCAGAGTAGCCTGCGCCATGTATCCCACTTTCTAAAAAACTTTTTTTTCTCGTTCATGAGGTCTAAAATAATATTAATTAAACAATTATCGTAATAAACTATTACTTTCTGATTTGATAATTCCGCTTCTTGTTTCTTCATGAAAATAACTGGCTGAAAACTAATATGGATCATAGAAGCGCTGTATCTTCTTCCCAAGTTCCTTAATGAAAAATACCGGCGGGCGAGCGCGGGCGCACCCGCATATACAATAATATATAAGAGAGAGAGAGAGAGAGAGAGAGAGAGAGAGAGTAACAAAATATTGAAGACAAACAAATTGCAGGGCATAAAAAACCTTAAATTTTTTACGTCTGCCACATTTTTTCCTAAGTCTAATCTCAATTCACTTATATTCATCATATAATCTCCAATTTAACTTCTTCTTTCTTCGTCTTTTTTCTACTGTCTGTGATAAATGACGACGGCAAAGATAAATGAAGTTTTTTAAACAACAAACAAAAAGAGATTTTTTTTTCAAAAAAACAGGTGATTTTTTTTCACGTCGTTTCATAAATAATTAATTTTGACGCAATTATTGTTTGAATTAAACAGACGATTTATTTCATAAAATTGCATATAAACCGGAATGGATGAATCCTGAATAATAAGATCTGAAAAATAATTTGTACATTTGCATCTGAAAATGCAAGTATAAAATTGGCAAGAAGCTAATTTGCAGAAAACAAAGATTTTATTAAGTAAAACAAAATATAAGCATGCAATATTACAGCACTAACAAACAATCGCCTGTCGCATCATTAGAAGAAGTTGTCATCCGAAGTCTTGCAAACGACAAAGGACTTTATATGCCGGAACACATTCCTGTATTGGACAAGGATGTGTTCCGGTCACTCAAAGACATGTCTTTTCACGAAGTAGCCGACGTGGTAGCACAGGCTTTCTTCGGCGATGACATGGAACCGGACGCGCTGACGGCCATTGTGAAGGATACACTTTCGTTTGATACGCCTGTTGTACAGGTACACGACGGCGTTTTCAGCCTCGAACTGTTCCATGGCCCAACCCTTGCTTTCAAGGACGTTGGCGCCCGTTTTATGGCGCGAATGTTGGGATACTTTATCCGCAAAAAAGGCATTGAGCAGACGGTAAATGTCTTAGTCGCCACATCGGGCGATACGGGAAGCGCCGTGGCCAACGGTTTTCTCGGCATTCCGGGCATCCATGTGTTTGTGCTCTATCCCAAAGGGAAAGTCAGCCCGATTCAGGAATGTCAGTTCACTACGCTGGGGCAAAACATCACAGCCTTGGAGATTGACGGCGTTTTTGACGATTGCCAGGCATTGGTCAAGGCTGCCTTCCTGGACAAAGAACTCAACCGCTGCATGCAGCTTACTTCGGCCAATTCCATCAACGTAGCCCGTTTCCTGCCGCAAGCATTCTACTATTTTAACGCCTACGCGCAATTGGACAGGATGGGACAGGCGAAACATCTGACCGTCTGCGTGCCAAGCGGTAATTTCGGCAACCTCACTGCCGGACTGTTTGCTTATCGCATGGGGTTGCCTGTAGAACATTTCATTGCCGCCAACAACCGCAATGACGTATTTTGCGACTACATCCAAACGGGCGTCTATACGCCACGCCCGTCTGTGGCTACGCTTGCCAATGCCATGGACGTAGGCGATCCGAGTAACTTCGCTCGCATCCTCGACATGTTCGGCCATGACCATGCGGCCATTGCACAACTTATTTCAGGCTATCACTATACAGACGACGAGATCAGTGCGACCATCCGCGCCGTCTATGCTGCATACGGTTATATGCTTGAGCCACACGGTGCGTGCGGCTATCAGGCATTGATGCAACACCGCCTGGCGCCCGGCGAAACAGGCCTTTTCCTCGAAACCGCCCATCCCGCCAAGTTCCGCGAAACGATGGAACAGACGTTGAACATGGAAATAGCCATCCCCTCACGCCTGCAGGCTTTTATGGATGGGAAGAAACAAAGCGTTATGCTGGACAAAGGCTTTGCCGGCTTCCGATCATTCCTGCTGGACGTCAGTTAGAGGATGCTCATGTAAGTGCGCTGAGGCAGTCCGGCCCGGAAGAACACTAAGCCGCAGGAATAGAGGTCTATCGTAGCAGTGACGAAAGAGTTGCTGCACAGGATCTGCCAGGATGCGAACCGTTCTTTTGTGCGGTGGATGCCGTCTATCAGACAAAATGAATTATTATGCACAAAAGGAAGGCTTAGCGCAAAAGTTTTCAGCAACATTTCATCTGTCAGATGCCTGCTGAAATACAAGCCGTCAAGACGCGGCAAATCAGGCAACGCCGTAAACAGACGAAGGCCATAGTGTCCTGTAAGGAAACGGATTCGGCTGTTGTGCATCTGTTGGGCTGCCCGCTTGGCAATATAAGTCAGGGCATATTCCGAAGAAACATCCATACATCGTACACGGGAATCACAGCCTGTGAGATAGAGTGGCGCAAATCCTGACGAAGGGCCTACGGTGAGGCAATATTCGGGATGATAATGATTAGCTAATCTGAAAAGCAATTCGCCCGTAGCTGCCGGAAGAGCGTGAAGGCGGAAGACAACGTCCATGGACACCGGCCTGCCGAGATACGACGTAGTCAGATGTTCCTTTTCCATCCGCCGACGGAGGGCTTCCATCTCGCGGAAGTAATAATACGGGCATTTCTCCCCAATCACATTGGTAACCAAGTCATAGACGAAGGGCGAATGAATACCGAATCCCTTCCGACTCCACAAACGCCTGAATATCCTGACAATCCGGTTCACAGGCAAACAACGTCAGGGTTTACCGAAATATTCGGAAACCGTATAATTAAGAAAACGGTTGAAGGGAGCTAACACCCGGAACGCCTCTACGACGCCATCCATCCAGTCGTCGGTACAAAAAAACGCATCAGGCCGTTCGGTCAGCACAACGAAGTCCTTGTGCCTAAGGATATCGGCATGAGGATCGTCTGCAGGAAATCCGAATGGCGTCCGCTTAAGCGTTTCCCCCACAAGCGAAGGAAACGTTTTTTTGAACTCACTGTTTTCAATTATCTCCAGAAATTCATCCATATTGTCGTAGATATCCTGCCGCAGCCGTTTAAGCAAATCGGCCGGAGGACACCATACGCCGCCCGAAAGAAGGGAATTGCCAGGCTCTATATGGAGATAATAGCCGGCATAGGGACTGGTGCGGCCGCCGTAACCGGTCATGTAAGCGCCAAAATGTGTCTTGTAGGGCGTCTTGTCGTTCGTGAAGCGGATATCCCTGTATATCCTGTACATGCAACTCTGCGCATCCAATCCCCCTATTTCGGGATCGAACGCGGCAATGCGGCCGATGAGCCTCTCTACATCGGCTACGAACTGTTTCCGCAATGCTTCATAGCGTTTTTTATTGGTCTGAAACCACTGACGATCGTTGTTTACCCTCAGTTCGCCGAGAAAATTGTATAACTCATTATTCATACCTGTTTCATTTTCATACGGCAAAGATAACACAATTTTCCGGATATGGAAATAAATTTCTATCCTTTTTTATGTGTCTTTTCCGAATACGATGAAAGGATGAGCGTCAGCGCTCCATCGCTGGTAATGTTGTTCGCAGTGCCAAAACTGTCCTGCAGGGCGAAGACGCTTAGCAGGAGGGCTGTTGCACTCTCGTCGAAGCCAAGTACGGTCTGTATCAGTCCGAGCGACGCAACAACCGTGCCGCCCGGCAATCCGGGAGCGCCTATCGCAAAGATGCCCAACAGAAAGAGGAACAGCGCCAGCGTGTCCAACGACGGGATGTGGCCATAGAGCATTTGTGAAATGACGATGACTAAGAAAACAATGTTAAGCATCGAACCGCAGAAATGGATATTGGCGAAGAAGGGAATAGCGAAACCCCGCACGTCGTCGGTGAGCGCATCGCTCTTTTTGGCAGCTTCAAGCGCAACGCCAAGTGTAGCAGCCGACGATTGCGTACCCATCGCAGTGAGAATGACCGGGCCATAATGTTTCAGTACGCGCCACGGATTTACCCGTGCGTAAAGCCCCGCTACGCCATAACTAAAGCCAACCCACAACGCATTGCAAAGTATCGTGATAAGAATAAACACAAGAAAAAAAGGCAATTGCGAATTGACCGTTCCTTCATAACTCAATACGCTGAAGTTGAAAAGCACAAAGAATGGCAATACAGGAATCAGGATTTTATTGACCAGCGAGGCAACTATATCCTGAAACTGATACAGCAGGTTTTCAAATCTTTCCGACTTGGTCCAGACGACGGCCAGTCCAACGAGCAACGCCAGCGTCAATGCGCTCATAACGGACATCAGCGGCGGGATGTCGAGACGGAAAATCATTGCAGGCAACTCTTTGATTGCAGGCGACGATTTTAGGTCGAACAGCGAAATGCTGCCATAGCCCGCCAACGCAGCAAATACGCCCACAATGAGCGACGACACGTAGGCCAGCAACAGCGAAATGCCAAGTATCTTCGACGCATTTTTCTTCATCCGCGTGACAGACGGCGTAACAAACCCGAAAATAATAAGCGGGACAAGGAAAAAGATGAGTTGCCCCAACACATGTTTCACGGGAAGAATGACGCTTATCACCTGTTCGTTTGCATATTGACCCGCCAATAATCCGACAAACACGGCTATTAGCAGTATGAATGCCATGTTTGAAAATAGTTTCTTTACGTTCATTAGTACTTGCTTTTTAACACGACAATCCACCATTGTTCCTGCCATGTCAAATTAAATATTTTAGTTATGAAGCATCCCTCTTTTTCCGTTATGAACGGAGAGGGACGCTTTCATTTTGAATAACTTAATCTTAACCTTATGAATAGAAAACACCTTTTGTTGTCCTTTCATCCATACAACCCCGGCGCGCTTCGGATGAAAACAGCGCCGGTGACTCCTTTCTTTTTACAATTTGAAACATCTTACTTATCTTTATTTGATTCAACGTTGCAAAGATACTGGCGTCCCGGAAGCCGGGCAATACCCTGAATAAGGTATTCTTCGCCTGTCGTTTCGATTTTAAGCAGACTGTCCCAACGGGAAATTGACAATTCCCGTTCAATTAAAACCGTTCGTTAAACCTTCAAACTCAACTGTATCCGTTTCCGTTCCCTGTCAATGCCAAGCACCTTTACATACACATGTTCATGAATAGATACCACTTCGGAAGGATCGGATATGTAGCGGTCGGCCATATTGGAGACATGCACCAATCCCTTTTCTTTAATCCCAATATCAACAAAACAGCCGAAATTAGTGATATTGCTGACGATACCCGGCAATACCATATTTTCTTTCAAATCATCCATTGTCCGCACATTCGGATCAAATTCAAAGACTTTGATTCCCTGCCGAGGGTCGCGACCGGGTTTGTCCAGTTCGTCGAGAATATCCGTAAGCGTAGGCATACCGGTGCGTTCCGTAACGTATTTATTCAGGTCAATCCTGTTTTTAAGGGCTTTATCTTTGATTAAGTCGGCGACGCTGCAATTCAAATCTTTGGCCATCGCCTCTACAACCGGATAACTTTCGGGATGGACAGCCGAATTGTCTAAGGGATTTTCCGCGTCGGGAATCCGCAAAAAACCCGCCGCCTGCTCATAGGCTTTTTCACCCAGACGCGGCACATTCAATAATTCCTTCCGCGACTTGAAAGGGCCGTTCTTGGCGCGGAAGTCCACAATATTTTGCGCCAACGAAGCGCCTAATCCGGAAACATACGTCAGCAAATGTTTACTGGCCGTATTCAGATTCACCCCAACCTTATTGACGCAGTTTTCCACAGTCTGATCCAACGAATTTTTCAAGTTCGTCTGATTCACGTCATGCTGATATTGCCCCACGCCTATGGATTTCGGATCAATCTTCACCAGCTCGGCCAAGGGATCCATCAGCCGGCGGCCAATGCTGACCGCTCCACGTACCGTTACGTCGTATTCGGGAAATTCCTCCCGCGCCGTTTTGGACGCCGAATAAATCGAAGCGCCGTCTTCGCTGACAACGAATACCTGGATTTTGCGGTCGTACCGCAAATTCGTAATAAACTGTTCCGTTTCCCGACTGGCCGTCCCGTTCCCGATGGCAATGGCATCAATCGCATAGGCGCTCACCAACGAAACTACTTTTGCGGCGGCTTTTCCCGTTTCGTGCTGCGGCGGATGCGGATAAATCGTTTCATTGTGCAAAAGATTGCCCTGCGCATCAAGGCAAACAAGTTTGCAACCCGTACGGTATCCCGGATCAAGGCCTAATACCCGTTTTTGTCCCAAAGGGGGCGCCAGCAGCAACTGCCGGAGATTCTCGGCAAAGACTTTGATCGCCTGCGCGTCCGCCTTTTCTTTCGACAGGGCGGCAAACTCCGTTTCGATAGCAGGTTTCAACAAACGTTTATAACCGTCTTTTACGGCGATTTCCACCTGTTCGGACGATGCCGTACTGCCTTTCACAAAGCGTCTGTTCAGGATTTCAAGGCTGTGCTCATCGTCGGGCGAGATACTTACCCGCAAAAAGCCTTCAGCCTCGCCACGTCGCATTGCCAGCAGCCTGTGCGATGTGCACTTGAATAACGGTTCGCTGAAATCAAAATAGTCGCGGAATTTAGCGCCTTCTTCCTCCTTGCCCTTGACCACTTTGGACGAAATCGCAGCTTCGCGCCTGAAAATATGGCGAATGGAATTGCGTGCGGATTCATTTTCATTCACCCATTCGGCAATGATGTCACGCGCACCCTGCAAGGCTTCTTCTGCGTCTTTTACATTTTGATTAACGTAGCCTTCCGCTTTAGCATAAACATCACGCTCGTATTGCGCCATCAGGATTTTCGCTAATGGTTCCAGGCCTTTTTTCCGGGCGATTTCAGCCCTTGTCTGTCTTTTCGGCTTGTAGGGGAGGTAAATATCCTCCAGCTCTGTGGCATCCCAGCAGTTTTCGATCCGCTCTTTCAGTTCGGGCGTCAGTTTTTCCTGTTCTTCGATGGAATTGAGAATTGTTTCTTTGCGTTTGCTCAATTCCAGGAGTTTTTCGTACTGCTGTTTGATTTCGCCAAGCTGCACTTCGTCCAGTCCGCCGGTAACTTCTTTCCGATAGCGACTGATAAAGGGAATGGTCGCACCCGCATCCAGCAGTTCAATGGTGCGCTCAATCTGTTTTCCGGAAATGGAAAGCGATTTGGAAATCAGTTGATAAAAAACCGTTTGCATAATTCTAATTTCTTCCACATTTCTATTCAAACCGCCCGGATTTCCAATGATACTCCACCGGCCGTGGTTTCAGGAACGGTTTCACCTTTTCGCGTTCCGAGGCGCTCAGGTAGTCGGGCGTCGTAAATTCGGCGGTCAGCGTGGTATTTTCCTCATTCAACCGATAGCGTATCAATTCCATATCGAGCAGCGACATGGCTTCGGCGAAGGATTCGCTACGACGGTCGGCGCTGTCGCTGACAAACCTTGCTATCGTTGCCGGAATCCATAAGTCGTCCGCAGGTAAGGGCTTCCAGTCCATGGTGTAAAAATCCACGCGGCTGTCGGCCACCGGCGCATGGACGGTGGTAACTACGCAGGCGATATTCGTATTGTTTATCAGCGGCAACAGTTTGATCTCTACCGTACTCCTCTCCGTGGACTGCAACAGGAGATAGTCGGCAGACAGGCGTAACAAAGTGGATTTACCGTTTATGGTATTATCCAGCGTCGCCGTTTTGCCCGATTTATACAAATCTATCAAATCTTTCCGCCATGCTTCCTCCAGCTGGAGGATGTATTCGTTTGGCATACGGACGAAAAAATCGGCCACATCCTGCGCTTTGCTCATGCAAAGACTTGATAAACAGAAAATAATTAATAAAACATGTTTCATATACATCATTATTTTGTCCCCAAATATAAGAATATCATTCCTAATAAAACAAGAAATAAATCAATTGCTTTGCCCTTTAAGTTTTTTTCATGGAAAAATATGGCGCCTGCACAGAACGTAACGAGCACATTGCTACGGCGTATCATCGAGACAATCGAAATCATTGAACCTGGAAGACTAAGGGCATAAAAATAAAGCCAGTCGCCAACGGCAATGAACAGCGAAATGAATACAATACTCCATTTCCACCGAAAAGGCGTCGTTTCCATGCGTTTCGGATACCAGAGGAAATAAAACACCAGCGCCATGATCAAAACCTGATACATATTGCACCAGACCTGTACCGTCATCACATCCGACTGTCCCATTAAGAATTTGTCGTACAAACCACTCGATGCGCCCAGCATGACCGAGAGTACGGCATAAACTATCCAGCGATTGTGTGAAAAACGAATGCCTTCCTTCCGTCCCGACCGCGAAAGCAGGAAAAACGACAGCACCGAAAGCATAATACCCGTCCATTGATAAAGGTTCAGCCGTTCCCTGAAAATAAGCATCGCCCCGGCCAGCGTCATGACCGGCTGTGTAGCCTTGATAGGGCCGGTCAGCGTAAGGGGGAGATGTTTGATGGAAAAATAGCCGATGATCCACGAGCTAAGCACAATAACTGCCTTCAGGAACACCAGCACGTGCATCTTCAACGAAACCGGAGGGACATAGACAAGCGTCCCGTCCAGCCAGTCCGTCGCACGTGAAAGCACAATAAACGGCACAAATATCAATCCCGAAATCAGTGCATTCAGAAACAGGACGGGAATGACAGCATTTCCATTCACTGCGTGTTTCTTGGACACATCATAGAAGCCAAGGAAAAAAGCCGATATAAAAGCTAACGCAACCCACATCATCGCCTAATGAATAAAAAGTTCGTCCGGATAATCAATCGCCACAAGCGACAGCCCGCAGGCCGACGCGGACGTTCCGGCGCGGCAACGATCCTTAGCCTCTATCAGTTGCCGGAACTCGTCCACCGTGCGTTTGCCACGGCCGATCTCAAGCAGCGTGCCTACAATAGCCCGCACCATATTGCGCAAAAAACGGTCGGCCGTAATCGTAAATACCCATACATCGCCTTCCTGCGTCCATTCTGCATGTTGGATCCTGCAGTTGTTTGTCTTCACATCCGTATGCAATTTGCTGAAGCTCGTGAAGTCCGTATATTCATACAGCGCCAGGCAGGCTTCATTCATCCGTCCGAAGTCCATGTTTCGGAGCTGCATCCGGCACACCCATGCCCGATTGAACGGATTTTTCACGCTGCTTACATAATACTTGTAGGTGCGTGCAAGGGCGTCGAAACGGGCATGAGCGTCGTCCCTGACGGCCGCAATGTTCCGGACGGCGATGTCGCAGGGCAAAAGGCGGTTCAACTTTTCCGCCAGCTCAGGCAGATCGCCCGCCGGCTCAGGCAAGTCGAAATGGGCTGCCATCCCGACGGCATGAACGCCTGCGTCGGTCCTCCCCGCCCCTACTACCGGCACGGGCTGCTGCAGCGCCGTAGCCAACGCCTCCTCCAGCTCTTGCTGCACGCTCAGGCCGTTCGGCTGGCGTTGCCAACCACAGTACCGGGTTCCATCGTAAGTTATGTATGTGAAATATCTGTTCATTTGCTAAACATCCTGAAATCTAAAATCTCGCCTCTCCCAACGTATATTGACAGGCGCGGTAATCTTTTTTGCCGCGTATATAAGCTATAGAAATTCGCGGCAAAGATACGGTTTTATTCGATAGCCTGCGTCTGTAGGGGTAAAAAAAAGACGACATTAAAACTTGCCCCGTTACGGCACCACCGCCGAATAAACCATGCTCCAAGGCCCTTTCACCCCGCGCGTATTCTCCCAGCGAAGGAAGAAATAGACCCTCCGGCCGCGATCGGCGCCGCGGAAGGTGAGCGTAAGGGGCGTATGGGTGTCGAACACTGAATTGGTCAGCTCGTCGGCATCGGCCGGCGGGCGGTCGTCGCCAAATCCCCATTTCATCTCCACGCCATGAACGCCCGCGGGCTTCGCACGGCTTTCCGACTCGTCGTCGTAGAAACTGATTACGATCTGCAACGGCTCCACTGGCTTTATCTGCGCGCGGGGATGGGTCGTAGGGTCGGGCGACGGCGTGCGTCCTCGCTTAGGGAGGGGCAACTGGAGTTCAAGCCGTCCCGTATCGGGGATGAAATGGTTGTAGCGCACGTATTCGTTCACCGTCGAGCGAAGCGCCTGCCGCAGAGCGCGGCCTGCCTCGTTCTTGGCTTCGACGGCAACGGGAGTGCGCGTCGCAGGCGCTTCGGCCAGACTGTACTTCTGTTTCCACGCAGTGTTGAGCGCGCTCAGCGGCGCAAGTATCGTGTTGGGAATATCCCATGCCGCAGCATTCTGGGAAAGTCGGGTTATGAAATTCGTAGCCCAGGTTTCGAGATCCGCATCTTTATACGGAATAAAATCATGATTCTTCATACGCTTATTAAGTTAGTTTGTATAATAAAAAAAGGAAATTTATGGATTGTTGGCGTAGCGGTACGGCATGTCGCCGTACTTGTACTGAAAGATTTCGTACCGGTACGAAAAGATTCAGTACTTGTACGAAAAGACGCCGTACGTGTATGAAAAGACGCCGTACGTGTATGAAAAGATTCCGTACACGTACTAAAGGTTGCCGTACTTGTACTAAAAGATTCCGTACATGTACTAAAAGGAGCCGTACATGTACTAAAAGATTCAGTACATGTACGAAAGGTTACCGTACGTGTACGAAAAGATTCAGTACACGTACGAAAAGTTGCAGTACCGGTACGGAAAATTGTTGCATGGGTACAAGGAAACGCCGTACATGTTCGGATATTTTCCTGACATGTACGGTACGTTTCCACAAACGACAAATTTTGTTTTAAACAAAATGAAAAATAAAGAATCTTTCTCATCAATAGCAATTTTTATATTAAACAAAAGTTTTAAGTAATTGCATGCAAATATAGAGTGTTTTTTTGAAATATCAAACAGGTACGTGATTTTTTTTAGCCTGAAGGTATTTTTTTCTGCCGGATGCATCGGAAGGTGCGGAAATTCATTACCTTTGTCGGCGTAAATTATATCCTGATAATGGTCAAAACGAAGTCAGTCTATGTGTGTTCAGCCTGCGGGGCGGATTCGCCGAAGTGGATCGGGAAGTGCCCGTCGTGCGGCGAATGGAATACGTATGTGGAAGAAATTATAGCGCGGGAAACGGCGGCGAAACGTACGATTCCAGGCATGGAAAGCAACAGGCAAAGGCCTCAGCTGCTGCGCGATGTCACTATGGAGGCCGAGACGCGGATGGACCTCAGGGACGGGGAACTGAACCGCGTGCTTGGCGGCGGCCTTGTGAAAGGGTCGCTGGTGCTGATAGGCGGCGAGCCGGGCATCGGGAAGTCCACTCTGGTGCTGCAAACGGTGCTGAGGATGAAAGACGTGAGGACGCTCTACGTTTCGGGCGAAGAGAGCGCCCAGCAACTCAAGTTGCGCGCCGACCGGCTGGCATCGCAAATGGGCGATAATTGTTTCGTATTGTGCGAAACTCAGCTGGAACAGATCTTTACTCATGCACAAAATATCCGCCCTGATCTGATGATTATTGATTCCATCCAGACGGTATTTACGGAGCTGGCCGAATCGTCGGCGGGAAGCATAGCACAGGTGCGCGAGTGCAGCGCTTCGATCCTTAAATATGCGAAGGAAACGGGGACTCCGGTGTTGCTTATCGGTCATATTAACAAAGAAGGCAACATAGCCGGGCCGAAGGTGCTGGAACATATCGTGGACACCGTGCTACAGTTCGAGGGCGACCAGCATTATATGTATCGCATAATGCGAAGCATCAAAAACCGTTTCGGGAGCACGTCGGAACTCGGCATCTACGAGATGCGTTCCAACGGCCTGAGGGAAGTGACTAATCCTTCCGAACTGCTACTAACAGAACATCACGAGGGTCTGAGCGGCGTTACGATAGCCGCTGCCATCGAAGGGGCGCGCCCGTTCCTGATAGAAACACAGGCGCTGGTAAGCTCGGCCGTCTATGGAACGCCGCAGCGGAGTTCCACCGGATTCGACAGCCGAAGGATGAACATGCTGCTGGCCGTGCTGGAAAAACGGGCTGGTTTCAAACTGGCGCAGAAAGATGTTTTCCTCAACATAGCAGGCGGACTGAAGGTGAACGATCCGGCGATAGACCTGCCGGTGATGAGCGCTATTCTTTCGTCGAGCCTCGACGTTTCAGTGGGCGACGACACATGCCTGACGGGCGAAGTAGGCCTTTCGGGCGAAATCCGCCCCGTCAACCGCATAGAGCAGCGCATCCAGGAAGCGGAAAAGCTGGGCTTTGCGCGCCTTATCATGCCGCGGATGAAAGGGCTGGAAAATCTTCATGTCAATATCCAGCTCGTTCAGGTACGGAAAGTGGAAGAAGCCTTCCGCGCCCTTTTCAAATAATAATAAGTCCGAAAGATGATAAAAGAACTCCAACTCCGCATTCTTCCTGAAGAAGCCGCCAACGAACAGGCGCTTAAAGAGGTTGCAAGCCGCGAAACGGGCGAAGGAGTGGATAGTATCTGCGCCCTTCGGGTATTGAAACGCTCGGTGGACGCCCGCCAGCGTAGGATTTATGTCAATGTTCATCTGCGCGTGTTTATCAATGAACAGCCGGATGCTGCGGAGTTGTGCGGATATACGGCGACGGTCTATCGCGACGTTTCACAGGGGCGGCCGGTGGTGGTGGTCGGTGCGGGTCCGGCGGGACTGTTTGCAGCCCTAAGGCTGGTGGAACACGGGCTGCGCCCCGTGGTCGTAGAACGCGGAAAAAATGTCCGCGAACGCAAGAAAGACCTCGCGCGAATAAGCCGCGAACATTTAGTAAATCCCGAATCAAATTATTGCTTTGGCGAAGGTGGCGCCGGAGCCTATTCGGACGGGAAGCTATTTACCCGCAGCACGAAGCGCGGCCCTGTGGATCGTATTCTCTGTCTGTTATGCCAGCATGGCGCAAGCCCGGCAATCCTGTCCGACGTCCATCCGCACATCGGAACCGATAAACTGCCCGGAATTATTGAGCAAATCCGCGAACAGATCGTCCGGAGCGGCGGGGAGGTGCATTTTGAAACATGCATGGAATCGCTGATTGTTAAGGACAACGAAGTGCGTGGCATCCGTACCCGTACGGGCGCTGAGTTTCAAGGCCCTGTCATCCTGGCTACGGGTCATTCCGCCCGCGATGTTTACCGGTGGCTTTACGAACACCATATCTCTATTGAGCCGAAGGGAATTGCCGTCGGCGTACGCATAGAACATCCACAGGCCTTGATTGACCGCATCCGCTATCACCGTGCGGAAGGCCGGGGGGAGTATCTGCCGCCGGCGGAATATCGCTTCAATGCGCAGGTGAATGGCCGTGGGGTTTATTCGTTTTGTATGTGTCCGGGGGGATTTGTCATACCTGCCGCCAGCGCTCCGGATCAGGTTGTAGTAAACGGCATGTCGCCTTCCAGTCGCGGCTCGCGGTGGGCAAATGCCGGCATGGTGGTGGAAATACATCCCGAAGACCTGATGGACGAACGGCTGATGATGGCGGACAGCGTTGCCCGTTCGCCTCTCGGCCTGATGTATTTTCAGGAAGCGCTGGAAAAAACATGCTGGCAAAACGGGGGCATGAAACAGACGGCGCCGGCTCAGCGAATGACCGACTTCATGAAGCGGAGGGACTCCGCCTCCCTTCCTCTTTCGTCCTATTCGCCCGGATTAGTAACCTCGCCACTGCACCGGTGGATGCCGGAGTTTATCGCTCTCCGGCTGAAGGAAGGATTTCGCCGTTTCGACGGCGTGTCGCCCGGCTTCCTGACCAACGAAGCCGTAATGATCGGTGTGGAAACGCGCACCTCGTCGCCCGTCCGCATCCTGCGCGATCCGGAAACGTTGCAACATGTGGCGCTGCAAGGCCTTTTTCCCTGCGGCGAAGGCGCGGGCTATGCGGGTGGCATCGTCTCAGCAGCTATTGACGGGGAACGCTGTGCAAACAGTGTGGCGGAATATTTCGGCCTCAGCCGTTAAACTTTCTGAATTTTCCGCAGTCAAAGCCAACATGAGGACAAACTTGCAAAAAGTACAGCTGGCTTTTACGATACTTCTCCACCTTGCCGGGTGGGGATTGTTCATCTATTTGACGATGCCGCATTTCAACCGTATGGCGCGTATGCCGGCAGAAGATTTCTTCTTGTTTCCGGCGCTGAGTTATTTGTTTTTGGCGATTTACTTCTACGCCAATTCGTCTGCGTTCGTGCCGCGCTATCTGTCGAAACGTAAAGTGGCGCTGTATCTGCTTATCACTGCTGCTGCTTATCTGTTCTTTTGCGTTGTACTTCCGTGGGTGTTGAGAGAATTTCTTCTGTTAGACAACGCTCCTTTTTCCAATTTCCAGCACAGACCTGGTATGCCGCCCGATCATTCTGATTTCCCGCATTTCGATCGCGACAGTATGGATATGCCCTTCCGTCGAGATATGGGGATGCCGCCCAGCCGGTTCGATACCCCGCCGTTCGTTCGGACGGGTAATCAGTGGTTCGACGTCGTCGTACGCCTCGGACTTTATGCCCGTTCGAGCCAGTTTTTGGTCGTTTTCATCGTCAGCACGGGGTTGAAGGTCGTTTCGCAGTGGTATGCCGAGCAGCGTCGTTTGCAGGAGCTGGAAAATTCGATGGTGCAGGCGGA
>JAISUI010000106.1 GCA_031272155.1 Tannerella sp.
TGGCAGAACGTCGCTTCCGGCGGCTCAACAATAGGCACGAAAAGCCTCATCAATGCAGCTAAAGTATTTGCATTGACGGCAATAGAATTATACACCAACCCAAAATTGGTAGCCAAAGCTAAAGCCGAATTTGAAGAAAAAAGAGGCCCCGATTTCAAATACGAACCGCTACTCGGCAACCGCGCTCCGGCGCTGGATTATCGCGTCAAGAAATATTAGAAATCAACGATTAACAGAACCGGATTCTGGTCTTCGGAAGTAAATTTGATTACTTCGGCTACTTCCTTTTGCTGTGCCGGAGTAAGGTTTTCTCGCGCATATTCCATAATATCAAGGGGTTGCGCAAGGATTATCAGTTTGTCACCGCTGACTAAGATATTCATAGTCCAGTCTCCGAGAAGCGGAATCGGGAAGCTATGCAGACTCACATCGTCTTTGATGCCGTTAAAAACAGTCGCTTTCTTGCCGTCCTTGTACGCATAACAGAAAAACAACTTCCGATTCTTCACAAAATCAATAAAATATCCGTTCTGTCCTTCCATAAACATGCCTGAATAGCGGGAATAGGAGTATTTCTCTACATTATCGGTAAAATCCTTAATATCAGAATATTCCGAATTGAAAAATGGCGCGGGAATGTTATTTCCAGCAAAATCAATATACAACGCCGGTTTCGCCTTACCGTCTATGATTTGGTAAACAGTATCATTGTAAGCCTCTGATAAATAGATGTTTTTATCTGAAAAACTAAAATTTGCGGGGTCAAGCACATACAGATACTTGGCTTTTTTATCATCCATCCTAAGTTGCTTATTAACAATTGTTTCAGTATTAAGATCAAGAGTTTTAAGACGATACGAGTTTTCATTCAAACCGTCATAATAACCGATGTATCCGCTGTACATCAATATGTTATCACCATCTTTTACAAAAGTTGACGCGCCGTCCGGCAAAGCGATACTTTTCTTCATCACGCCCCGCGGGTCGTAAACCCGTATCTTTTTGTTGTTTAAAATCAGGATGTTACCTGCTTCATCGGCAATAAAATCGGTTATACCGGTGTATTCGTCCGGTCCCTGCCCCTTCTTGTTCAGCGCAGAGACGAAGTCGCCCTTATCCGTAAATTTAAAAACTGTCTTATTATCAGATAAATAAATAAATCCGTTTTGCAACCTGACTTTATCAATTTCGCCGATAAGACAGTTATCGTCCGTCTGAAGCGGAACATACCTAACCCCGCAGGAAATCTCCGACAGATTAATGTTTTCCTGCGCGTCATCAGGATTAACCACAATGATTTTCAATTCCTTATCATCCCTGTTCCGAGGTGAACAACCGATAAGCAGGATAAAAGCCCATAAAAGTAAAAGTATCTGTTTCATAGTTTTGTAATAATTTGAGTTGCAAAGATAATTCATATATCAAGATGCCAAATTTCATTCTACCCACAGAACCAATCCTTTCAGATATTCCCCTTCAGGATGGTAGATATTGACCGGATGATCAGCCGGTTGCGTGAGTTGATGAAGGATGCGGACATGGCGGCCTGACTGGGCGGCGGCGCTGAATACAGTTAAACGGAAATCGTTTTTGCTGACTACCTGCGAACAGGAGAACGTGAACAATATTCCACCGGAACGGATTTTGGCAATGGCAGCGGCATTTAATTTCCGATAGCCCTGTAATGCGTTACGTAGCACGTTCTTATGTTTCGCAAAAGCCGGAGGATCAAGCACGATCAAATCATAACGATCACTTGTCCTGTCTAAAAAATCGAAAGCGTCAGCTGTAAAAGTCTGATGGCGCAGATCTTCCGGAAAGTTCATCCGGATGTTTTTTTCAGTGAGGGCAATGGCTTTTGCCGAACTGTCCACCGAATGAACTGTCGCAGCGCCTCCCCGCATGGCATACACGGAAAATCCCCCCGTATAACAAAACATATTCAGCACGGAACGTCCGTGTGCGTAGCGCTCAAGTAGCATACGGTTTTCCCGCTGGTCTATGAAAAATCCCGTTTTTTGCCCTTTCAGCCAATCCACATGAAACTGCAATCCTTTTTCGGATGCAATCAATTCTCCGTCAGGCCGGTGTCCATAAAGAAACTCGTTTTCATTACCAAGCGCAGCTTTGAACGGTAAGGTGCCTTCCGATTTGTAATATATGGCCTGGAAGGCGTCGTCTGTGACTTCGCGCAACGCCTGTGCGATGGCAAAGCGAGCATGGTGTATTCCTACCGAATGTGCCTGTACTACGGCCATCGCTCCGTAAATGTCAATAATCAGCCCTGGCAGTTGATCTCCTTCGCCATGGACAAGACGATAGGTATCATGTCCTTCCGCCTTGGTCAGACCAAGGGAACGTCGCAATTCATAAGCGTTTCGCAATCGTTCCGTCCAGAAAGCATGATCAATCAATACAGGCTTGAACGACAGTATCCTGACAGCAATACTTCCGATCTGGTAATGCCCGATGCCAAGGAAAGAAGAGCGGTCGGCGCCGAACACTTCAACGAGGTCGCCTTCTTCCGGCTTGCCTTCAATGGATGCGATGGCGCCGGAAAATACCCATGGATGGAAACGCAGGATAGATTCCTCTTTTTTCGGATAGAGATATATTCTGGCAGTATTCATGATATTTTATTGAGATATTGATATATACGCAAACATGCCCAGGCATCAAGGGCGGCATATTGCTGCATTGGTGGAGTCAATTTGTCGGTTTCCCAATTGCTGAGCCGCGCCCGCTTGGAAATCTTTTTGCCAAACAGGATGGCATAAATCTTCTGCAAACTGGCTTCCTGAATGCCAAATGAAGGCACTATTTTCTGTAAATCAACGTATCCCTGGTTTTCAATCGGGATCAGTTTCCTCAACGAATGGAAATCGTCTAAGAGCGAAAGTCCTATTTTCATCACCTGTTCGTTTTTTAGAAACTCTTCAAGCGGCTGTGGAATACCATGCAACAAATTCAGTCTGAACAGATAACATATATCATCTGTCGCAATTTGGATCAATGCCACTTTGTGGTTGGAATATTTGGAAAAGTTCGGGCGAGTTTCCGTGTCAAATCCCACATATCTATTGGAATACAATCGCTTAACTGCCTTTTCCATCTGTGCCGGACAGTCTATAACAATGATTTTCCCAGGGTATGCCTCAACCGGCATTTTAGCGACTTCCTCTTTCGAAATGGTAGTACGGTATGGTTTCATGCTTCCCCTTTATCCTGCAGGTTAATATCTTCGTTATAACAGAGACAGTGCAACGCTTTCAGGGCATTGAGCAGCGATTGTCCCCAATACTGACGAAAAGTCGCCGTACATGCGGCTAATGCCTTCAACATGGTCTTTTCGTAGCCTTGCCGAAATAGTGCGACAAAATTGCCAATATCCTGATACATATCAGCAAGATTTTCGGAAATGGATGCGGCAATAGGCGTATCGCTGTAGGGCATATCGGGCAGGAATGTTTCTAAATAATCATCATACTCACCCAGCAGTTTTGCCATTCGACTACGAATAGCGTTATAGGTTTCTTCCGTTATGAAATGAACGGATGTCTCGTCGTCTTCATCGGCCACTTCAGGCAGAAGGCTTGCTTTCAAGTAAAGCAACGGTAGGAGTTTGACCGCATTACCGACAAAATGCGTCAGGTTATATTCGCCTGTCCGCTCAATCCATGCACAAAACTCAAAAGCGACTGTGACAAATTCTAACGTATTCTTGTCGTAAACCGGATGATTTGCTTTCTCCATTTTCCTTTTTATAAATAAATTACTGAATACCTTCAGTCGTTACTTCCGGATTGATTTTCTTAACCAGTCCTTGCAGAACATTGCCCGGTCCTATTTCAGTGAAATGTGTGGCGCCATCGGCAATCATGTTCTGGATAGTTTGTGTCCATCGCACAGGCGATGTCAGTTGGGCAATCAGGTTGTCTTTGATTTTCGCCGGATCTGTTTCCGCCTTCGCGTGTACATTTTGATATACAGGGCAAAGTGGCTTGTCGAATGTAGTTGAGCGGATAACTTCGGCCAGTTCAACCCGCGCCGGTTCCATGAGCGGTGAATGGAAAGCGCCACCCACTTTCAGCCTCATTGCTCGTTTGGCGCCAGCGGCCAATAACTGTTCACATGCAAGATCAACGCCTGCTTCCGTGCCGGAGATGACGATCTGTCCGGGACAGTTATAATTAGCGCATACCACGATTTCACCGGTGATGCCGGCACAGATTTGCTCCACCATTTCATCGGGCAACGCCAGCACAGCTGCCATAGTCGAAGGCGTTTGTTCACAGGCCTTTTGCATGGCATTTGCGCGTTTGGAAACGAGCGTCAGTCCGTCTTCAAACGGAAGAGCGCCGGAAGCGACAAGCGCAGAAAACTCGCCCAGCGAATGTCCGGCTACCATGTCGGGGCGAAAATCATCGCCCAGCGTTTTGGCTAATATCACCGAATGCAGAAAAACAGAAGGTTGTGTCACCTTGGTTTGCTTCAAATCTTCCTCTGTTCCGGAAAACATATAGTCCGTAATCCGAAAACCGAGAATCTCGTTCGCCTGCTCGAAAAGCCGTTTGGCACAAGGGTTTAGGTCATATAATTCTTTGCCCATCCCTACGAATTGCGCCCCCTGTCCGGGGAATACGTATGCTACCATTATCTTGTTTTATTTTTTTAAGACGGCGCAAAAGTAATAATTTTAGAGAAAAAATTTGCTCATATTCGTAATAAATTCTACCTTTGCAACTCGAATTAAGTAGAATATTAATTATTAAAGTAAATAAGATGAATCATTTATTGTTTCTCCCAAATTTGGGAACCGGTGAGATTATAGTCATTGCACTTGTTGTATTGTTGATTTTCGGTGGCAAAAAGATACCCGAACTGATGAAAGGTATCGGTAAAGGAGTCCGGAATTTCAAGGATGGCGTCAAAGGCATTGAAGACGATATTAAGTTGGACGATCCGGAAAGTAAGTAATTAAAAATGTCACAGTCGCAGGAAGAAATGTCCTTCTGGGACCATCTGGAAGAACTTCGCTGGACAATATTTCGGTCTATTATAGCCTTATTGGTCTTTGCAATAGGTTTTTTTACCTTTATGCGGGGAGAGCATGGCCTGTTTGACAGCGTGATTCTGGCGCCGACACGGGGAGATTTTGTGATATACCGTTTGTTTTGTCGAATAGGCTCATCATTCTCTTTCTTAAATGATTTTTGTGATACGACGTTTCATATTGAAATCATCAATATCAAATTAGCTACGCAGTTTTTTACCCACATGACGACCTCGTTCTGGTTGGCATTGGTATTTGCGTTTCCATACCTTATGTATGAAGTATGGAAATTCATCAGTCCGGCTTTGTACGAAAACGAGAAAAAGAACGTGAAATGGGTATTTCTGTTCGGAACAGTGATGTTTTTTATTGGTTGCGCTGTTGGTTATTTCATGGTCTTTCCGATGACATTGCGTTTTCTTGGAACCTATCACGTCAGTGATGCGATCAACGAACAGGTTTCGCTTGATTCGTACATGGATAATTTCCTGATGCTGATTTTTGTAATGGGATTAGTTTTTGAGATGCCTTTGTTGTCGTGGCTATTGTCAAAACTCGGACTGCTGAACCGCGGATTTTTTCATCGTTACAGGCGTCACGCCATCGTCGCTTTGCTGGTACTGGCAGCGCTTATTACGCCGAGTGGCGACCCGTTTACATTGGGCGTCGTATTTTTCCCCCTGTACGGATTATACGAACTGAGCGCTTTCTTTGTGAAAGATGTGCCGAAAGAAGACGATGACGAGGCAGAATTGGAAACCGCTCATGTAAATACGTAACAAAATAAGATAGTTATGAAATCGGGAACTGTTAGTCAAAAAGCAATAATCCAATGGATGCATCGTTGGCGAAAACGCATTATATATGGGATCTGGGGATCGCTGGGAGCAATCGTGCTCTTTACGGTGATCATCTTTCTGGCAATTGCGAATGGCATTATCGGCTATGTACCGCCGGTGGAACAGTTGGAAAACCCGATTAATAAATACGCCACACAGGTTATCTCGTCCGACGGCAGGATGCTGGGAAGTTTTTCATACAGCAAAGACAACCGGATTTACGTAGGCTATCACGAATTGTCGCCCGACCTGGTAAAGGCTTTGATTGCTACGGAAGATATTCGTTTTCAAAAACATAGCGGCATTGACGTAAAAGGTTTGGTGCGGGCTGTTGTGAAACGTGGCATCCTGATGCAGAAAAGCGGCGGCGGCGGTAGCACCATCACGCAACAGTTGGCCAAGCAATTGTATTCGCCTACGGTAGAGAACATTACCGAACGACTTTTGCAAAAACCTATTGAATGGGTAATTGCCGTTCGGCTTGAACGCTATTATACAAAAGAAGAAATCATTAACATGTATCTGAATAAGTTTGATTTCTTGCATAATGCGGTAGGCATCCAGTCGGCTGCCCGTGTTTATTTCGATGCAACGCCGGCCACGCTCAAAGTGGAAGAATCGGCTACTTTGGTCGGCATGTGCAAAAACCCGTCGTATTACAACCCCGTCCGTTTTAATGAACGCGCACGCCAGCGCCGCAATACGGTACTCGGCCAAATGCACAAGGAGGGCTGGTTAACAAAAACAGCCTGCGATTCACTTTCTAACCTGCCGCTGACTATCCGTTTCACCCGGCTTGATCACACTGACGGTCTGGCGCCTTATTTTCGTGAATATCTGCGCCTTACCATGACAGCATCCAAACCGAAGCGAAGTGATTATGCCGCATGGCAAACGCAGAAGTTTTCGGACGATTCTCTGGCATGGGAAACCAATCCGCTTTACGGCTGGTGCAACAAAAATTTCAAACCTAACGGCGATCCTTACAATATTTATACCGACGGACTGAAAGTATATACAACTATTGACGCACGGATGCAGCAATATGCGGAAGAAGTGGTGGTTGAACACATGTCGCAGACGTTGCAGCCGGCCTTTTTCAAGGAGAAGAAAGACCGGAAGAATGCGCCTTTTTCCAATAATGAATCTCCGGAAATTATTGCTGAAATCATGCGACGAGCTGTCGTACTGAGCGACCGTTACCGCACTTTGAAAAAAGAAGGAAAAAGCGAAAAGGACATAGAGAAGTCGTTTGATACACCGGTGGAAATGCGGGTTTTCAGTTGGAATGGCATGATTGATACGACCATGACGCCAAGGGATTCCATTCGTTATTGCAAGAGTTTTCTGCGTACGGGATTCATGGCGATGGATCCACGCACGGGATATGTTAAAGCATACGTGGGAGGCATTGATTATAACAATTTTAAATACGATATGGTGACGCTGGGACGCCGCCAGATAGGCTCCACGATGAAACCCTACCTCTATTCCTTAGCCATGACGGAAGGATTCAGTCCGTGCGATAAATTGAAACATGTGCAGCAAACGCTGTTTGACGAAAAAGGAGATCCGTGGATTCCCAAAAATGCAGGCGCTAAAATGATAGGAGAAATGGTCACTATCCAGTGGGGACTGCAAATGTCGTCCAACTGGGTGACGGCTTACCTGATGAAACAACTGCCTATCCAGTCGCTTGTAGGCCTTCTGCGCTCGTATGGCATCAAGGGATTTATTGACCCGGTGGTTTCCATGTGTCTGGGCACACCGGATATATCTGTAAGCGAAATGGTTAGCGGATATTCGGTTTTTGCCAATAAAGGCATCCGCGTAGAACCGCTTTACGTCACACGCATAGAAGATTCGTCCGGAAAAACGGTATCCGTATTTGTTTCCCAGATGAACGAAGTGCTGAACGAAGACGCTACTTACAAAACCCTGAGTATGTTACGCAGTGTAGTGGATGGCGGCACAGCCAGCCGTGTGCGCTACCGCTACGGCATCAAAGCGCCAATGGGCGGGAAAACCGGCACAACTCAGGAAAATGCTGATGGCTGGTTCCTCGGATTCACCCCAAGTTTAGTTGCCGGATGTTGGGTCGGCGGTGAAGATCCATCCATCCACTTTGACCGGATGAGTGAAGGACAGGGAGCAAGCATGGCACTGCCCGTATTTGCGCTGTTCATGCAAAAAGTGTATGCCGACAAAACATTGGGCTATTCCGAAAAAGAAAACTTTGAAATCCCCGAAAAATACAGAAATTCATGTCCTCCCGTGAAAACAACGTCCGTTGAAGATCCTTATTCGCTTGGCTTAGACGACTTTTTTAGATAAAAAGGTTGTTCAAAACATCTTGAAAAGTTCTTCCCGTCAAAAATGGCAAGACGGATGAAAACACTTACTTTTGCATCTCCAGAATTTTAAGAAAATGGCATACGTAAAGAAGAAGAAAAAAGAAGAAAAAAAGATAGAAATCATCCAGTTGGCGACAGAAGGGAAATTAGTGCCCCAACACAAGGATTTCGAAAAAGCCGTATTGGGCGCTCTGATGCTTGAAAAAGACGCCTATTATAGGGTCAGCGAAATCCTGAAACCGGAAAGTTTCTACGAACAGCCACATATCCTGATCTTCAAGGCGATTATGGCTTTGGCTACAGATAATCGCCCAATAGATATCCTGACCGTTCGTGATCAGCTGGAGAAAAGTGGCGACCTGAGTCAAGCAGGCGGGGCTTCTTATGTCTCTCAACTTACAGAAAATATGGCCAGTACGGCGCATCTTGAGTACCATGCCAAGATTGTTGCACAAAAGTTTCTGGCACGGGAACTGATTCATTATACGGGCGTAATCCAAGGGAAAGCGTTTGAAGAAGAAACAGATGTGGACGAATTGATGCAGGAAGCCGACAGCGAACTTTTCCGGATCGCCCAACGCAATATCAAAAGTGATGCCGTCCAGATCAGTTCGGTGCTCCATGAGGCTAAGGATCTGATAGAGAAAGCCGGCGCCAAGGATGAAGGAATCAGCGGATTAGGATGTGGATATGAAAAAATTGACAGAATCACATCCGGCTGGCAAAATTCTGACCTCGTGATCATTGCAGCCCGCCCATCCATGGGAAAGACAGCCTTCGCACTATCCATGGCAAAAAACATGGCTATGGACTACCAGTACCCTGTGGCTTTCTTTTCGCTTGAAATGAGCAACATACAGTTAGTTAACCGACTGATCATGAATGCCTGTGAAATAAAAGGCGACATTATTAAAAGCGGTAAACTGTCACGAGATGAATGGGATGTATTTGATTATAAAATCAAGGATTTGTACAAGGCTTCCATATTTATTGATGATACGCCCAGCCTTTCGATTTTTGAACTGCGAACCAAAGCCCGCCGGTTGGTACGCGAACATGGCATAAAGTGCATCTTTATTGATTACCTGCAACTGATGAATGCCGGTGGCGGAACAAATTTCGGTAGCCGCGAACAGGAGGTCAGTACGATTTCTCGTTCGCTGAAAAGCCTTGCAAAAGAGTTGAATATCCCTATCATTGCCTTGTCGCAGTTGAACCGCAACGTGGAAGGGAAAGGACGTGAAGGATTAGAAGGGAAAAAACCACAACTGTCCGACTTGCGTGAATCGGGAGCTATTGAACAGGATGCAGATATCGTTTGTTTCATTCATCGTCCTGAATATTATAGATTTACTGAAGACTCCGAAGGCAATTCGCTGGTGGGAAAAGCGCAAATCATTATAGCCAAGCACCGAAACGGTGCAATCAGCGATAAAATCTGGCTGAATTTCAAGGGCGAATTTGCCAAATTCACGAACATAGACGAAACCGAGGCGATGATTTACCGCGATTTTCCATCCAAAATGAACGGTATGGCCGATATTTCATCACCTGTCTCGCCGGTCGAGGATGATTTCATTGCTCACCAGCAAGGAATGCCCTTCTGATTCAGTCATCGCAAAAATCCATTGCTAAATCGCCGGCGACGGGCAGATAGTCAGAAGGATAATATCCGTCGTAACGGCCTAATACTGATCATATTTCCCATCCAAAACAATCGCCTTCACTGCTTCCAGATATCCAAACCCATTTTTCATATCGGGCAGGAGATAAGAGCCTTCTACCCATTCGTTCCATGCATTGACGGTAATGAGTTTGGGCTGTTCAGGATGGCTGTCGGCATACTGTTTCGCTTTCAGTAGCAACATGGCAAAACTTTCAGGCGTGTTGTTATAGTGCACCACGTCGTGGACGCCTTTGGCCGGAAAGCGCGGCGTGTCATCCCAGCCGATGGATACGCATGGAAACAGCGGAACGTCGAGAATGGAATCCATCTGAGCGCGTATCTTGAGGGAATTGGCGCCATAGACGACGTAATCCTCATTGATTCCACCCATGTTATACAGCGCTACACTGTTGAATCCCATTGCCTTTACACGTTCTGAAAACCCATTAGCCTGCTCTTCCGACATCAGCGAGCCGCCTCCCTGATTCCATTGGATATGCAATCCGGGAAAACCTGCCTTTTTCACTTCTTCACGGAAATAATCAAGCGCTTTACGCGTTTCTTCAGTACTATTGCCGAAACTTTCCATCAGTTTTTCGATACTAAAAATAGAAAAAACAGGTTCGCCGTTGATTTTAAAATAATTAGGCTGCTTAAAATACTGGGTAATGACGCGCTCAACGATTATTTTGTAGTTTTTCCAGTCCACCTTAGCGTCCCACAAGAGCGACGTGTCGTCCCCATAACGGTGATAGTTCCAATAATTCCGCCTCACATCATGGTTTGCCCACATGATATAGAACTGCATTTTAGATCTGTTTCGCGCTTTGAGAAAGCCGTTATTGATGGCGCTTTCAAGAAACGGCCCTTCATCATACCAATACCAGTCATAGACAAACACATTGACGCCGTGCGCCGTAGCCGCTTCAATCCATTTTTCAACTACCAGCGGATTGTCGTCCATCTCGTAGCCCCACAACGGTTGCCGCGGCTGGTAATGTCCCTCAAAACGGGGATTGCCTTTTTTAATCACTTCCCATTCACCAATGCCTTCGTCCCACAGCACGTTACGGCTCATCTCCTCGTCGTGGCACGATGGCCAAATATAGGCCGCTACGTAATAATCCGACGTTATGGCAGATCGCGCCGCCGTTTTATCTGCCGGGCTGCACGAAACAAGCGCCAACAAAATTCCCATCCCGGTAATGATCACTCCTTTCATAGTAAACTTTTTTAATACAGTTATTTATTTCATGCGACAAAGATAATGTAAATATTTCAATAACCCTATAAAAAATGCAATTTATTTTTGCGATTTTTGATAAAATCTCAATTTAGGCCGTTGCTGATTTGGAAATGTTTTGTATATTTGCCGCCAATCAATCATCAACAATGATTGAATCATTAATTATCAATCACTTAATAAATAATGAATCAAACGAATAATCAATTGAACAGAAAACCGAATGGATGGGCATTAATGCCATTAGGACTGTTTTTTGTTTTGTATATCATAACATTTATTGTGACAGGACAGTTGGATAGTCTTCCTGTATCAGTGGCATTTGTATTAGCCGCTGCAACGGCATTATTATCCGCAAAAGGCACTATAAATCAACGTATAAACATATTTTGCAAAGGTGCGGCCAACGAAACAATTCTGCTGATGATTGTAATTTTCATTCTTGCAGGAGCGTTTGCGGGAAGCGCTAAAGCAATGGGGGCAGTAGAGGCGACGGTAAACATGGCGCTGTCCTTTCTTCCGCATGATATGATTCCTGCAAGTATCTTTCTGGCAGCGTGTTTCATATCCATGTCCATGGGCACTTCATGCGGGACAATAGCTGCCCTGACGCCGATTGCTGTGGATATTTCGCCTCAAATCGGAATGAGCCTGCCGGCCATGATCGGCATTGTTATCGGCGGAGCGATGTTCGGCGACAATCTTTCGTATATCTCTGATACAACCATCGTTGCCACGCGCACACAAGATGTCCGGATGAAAGATAAATTCAAGGTAAATATCCGCATTGTATGGCCTGTTGCCGTCCTGCTTACCGGACTTTATATCTGGCAGGGATTCGGATTGTCTCATACGGCGAGCGTCGTCAATGAAGTGGAATGGCTCAAGGTAATTCCTTATATGGTAGTACTTGTCACGGCATTAGCAGGTATTAATGTAATGGTTGTCCTGTTGACAGGGACGATTTTATCGGGGATAATTGGTCTGCTTGATGCCGGCTTCAGTATATGGGACTGGGCAAAAGCAATGAACGATGGAATCGTAAATGATATGGGTGAATTGATCATTGTTTCGTTGCTGGCAGGCGGATTATTTGAAATCATACGTCGTAGCGGGGGGATTGACTGGTTGGTTGCACAGCTAACAAAAAATATCCGTTCACAACGTACAGCCGAGGCATCCATTGCTACTTTGGTCGCCTGTACAAATCTCTGTACGGCCAATAATACGATTACGTTAATTATCACAGGTCCCATTGCCCGCCAAATCGGTGATACATTTCATTTAGACCCGCGCCGCACAGCAAGTTTGCTGGATACGTTTTCCTGTTTTGTGCAGGGGATTCTCCCATACGGCGCACAAGTACTGATTGCGGCGAAAATTGCCGGCAATCTCCAGCCCACGGAGGTAGTGCCTTATTTATATTATCCTTTCCTGATCGGTATTGCAGTTATTCTTTCAATCGTATTCAGGTATCCGAGGAAGTTTGCTCCAAAAAAACAAGCGAATTTTTCCTGAAAAATTCCCATAGTACAATTCCGGCCGCAACGGATACATTCAGCGAATGTTTCGTACCGAACTGCGGGATTTCGAGACAACAGCCGCATTCGTTAATTACCTCCTGCTGAACGCCTTTGACTTCATGACCCACTACGATGGCGTATTTTTTTCCCTTTTGCACATCAAACTGTTCCAATGGAATGCTTCCTTCCGCCTGTTCAAGTGCGCAGACGGTATAACCCTGCTGCTTGAGGTCGCGAACTGCTGCAAGAGTGTCTTTATAATAACGCCATGCAACGGTATCTTCAGCCCCAAGCGCTGTCTTGTGAATCTCAGCATCCGGCGGAGTGGCAGTGATTCCGCATAAACAGATGGCTTCGAGACGAAAAGCGTCAGCCGTACGAAATACAGAACCTATATTATTCATACTGCGCACATTATCAAGAATTACCGTCAGAGGCATTTTGGCGCTTGTACGATATTCGTCAACTGTCAGGCGGTTGAGTTCGGTTATTTTGAGTTTGCGCATTACGGAAAACTTATTTTTGCTGTTACAGGCCGATGGTCGATTTGATTTCTTTAATTATTTCATATCCAAGCGCTTCAGCCTCTTCTATCGTATGCGCTTCGGAATAGACGCGTATTATCGGCTCGGTGTTGCTCTTCCGCAAGTGAACCCATTTGTTGGGGAAATCAATCTTGATGCCATCAATGTCGGTAATTTGTTCTGTGGTATATGCTTCCCTGATTTTTGACAGAATGGCATCTACATCAACACCGGGCGTCAATTCGATTTTTTGCTTCGACATGAAATAGGATGGGAAAGTAGCCCGCAATTCGCTCACTTTCATTTTCTTTTTTGCCAAATAGGTCAGAAATAAGGCAATCCCGACTAAAGCATCGCGTCCATAATGACTTGCAGGATAGATTATTCCACCGTTGCCTTCACCGCCTATCACAGCGTTACATTTTTTCATCTTGTTTACAACGTTAACCTCACCAACCGCAGCAGCATAATACTCCCCTCCATGCTTTAAAGTAATATCCTTTAAGGCTCGCGAAGAACTGAGGTTGCTTACCGTATTACCTCCTCCGCACGTTGAAAGCACATAATCGGCAACTGCCACGAGGGTATATTCTTCTCCGAACATATCGCCGTTTTCGCATACGATAGCCAACCGGTCAACATCTGGATCCACCACAAAACCGACATCGGCCTTGGCTTGCGTCATCAATCCGGCTATCTCAGTCAGATTTTCCGGCAAAGGCTCGGGATTGTGGGAAAAATTCCCATGCGGATTACAGTGCAGTTTGAATATTTCCCTTACGCCCAGAGCATAAAGCAGGTCTGGAATCACAACGCCCCCGACCGAATTAATGCAATCAATGGCAACGCGGAAATTAGCGGCGCGAATCGCATCCGGATCCACCAATTCGAGCGCAAGTATCTGTTCGATATGGCGTTCTTTATAGCGGTTGTCCAAGATGATTTTGCCCAATTTTTCGATACCGGCAAAATGAAAATCTTCCTTTTCCGCCAAAGCAAGCACTTCGGCGCCTTCCTCAGCAGTCAGAAATTCGCCCCGTTCATTCAGCAGTTTCAAGGCGTTCCATTGCTTCGGATTATGGCTGGCCGTCAGGATAATGCCGCCACATGCCTTTTCCGTAACTACGGCAAGTTCGGTCGTCGGTGTAGTGGCCATACCGATATCCACTACATCGAATCCCATGCCCGTCAGCGTGCCCGTCACTAAGCAATGCACCATCTCGCCTGAAATGCGCGCATCACGCCCAACAACGATTCTGTTGTGCGTTTTCCGTGACTTGTGCAAACGGATAAATGCAGCATAAGCCGCTGTAAATTTCACTGTACTCAAGGGATTAAGCCCTTCATCCGGCTTTCCGCCGATCGTCCCGCGGATTCCTGATATGGATTTAATAAGTGTCATATATTAGTAAAATAAAATCATGGCAAAGATAATATATTTGTCGGGTAAAACGACCGGTTTATTAATTTTTAGGATTTACATGCAATAATCAGGTCTAATATTTGGCAGTTATCAAAAAAGTGCCTACATTTGCAACCTCGAGATAGCAATTTATATTATTAAAAAGTAAACTATATGGAAATCAAAAGAATCTACACTTTTGGAAATGGAAAGGCCGAAGGAAAGGCGGATATGCGAAATCTGCTGGGCGGTAAAGGTGCAAATCTGGCGGAAATGAATCTGGTAGGAGTACCTGTGCCTCCGGGATTTACAATCACCACAGACGTGTGCAATGAATATTATGAGATTGGAAAAGAAAAGGTTGTCGCATTGTTGAAGGATGATGTTGAAAAATCCATCAAACATATTGAAAACCTGATGAAATCCACATTTGGCGACGTAGAAAACCCATTGTTAGTATCCGTTCGTTCGGGCGCTCGTGCGTCAATGCCGGGTATGATGGACACGATCCTGAATCTGGGATTGAACGATGCCGTAGTGGAAGGATTGGCGCGTAAAACAGGCAATCCTCGCTTTGCATGGGATTCGTATCGCCGCTTTGTACAAATGTACGGCGATGTGGTGCTGGGCATGAAACCGGCTAATAAAAATGACATTGACCCGTTCGAAGCCATCATCGAAGAAGTAAAGGAAGCCAAAGGCGCTAAATTAGATACGGAACTGACAGTGGACGACCTGAAAGAATTGGTCGTCAAATTCAAAACTGCCGTACTGAAACAGACAGGGAAAAAGTTCCCCGATGAAGCATACGAACAACTCTGGGGCGCCATCTGCGCTGTGTTCGATTCGTGGATGAACGATCGTGCCATCCTCTACCGTAAAATGGAAAGTATTCCGGCAGAATGGGGGACAGCTGTTAATGTACAGGCAATGGTATTCGGCAATATGGGTAACACTTCGGCTACAGGCGTATGTTTCTCACGCGACGCAGCCACGGGTGAAGACCAGTTCATTGGGGAATATCTGATCAATGCACAAGGTGAAGATGTCGTAGCCGGCATACGCACACCACAGCAAATCACCAAATTAGGTTCGCAGCGTTGGGCTGAATTGGCTGGAGTTCCGGAAAAGGAACGTTTCAGCAAATATCCGTCCATGGAAGAAGCTATGCCGGAGATTTACAAGGAGTTGGATGCAATCCAGACAAAATTGGAAAACCACTACAAGGACATGCAGGACATGGAATTTACCGTTCAGGAAGGCAAACTCTGGTTCCTCCAGACACGTAACGGCAAACGCACCGGCGCTGCCATGGTCAAAATTGCCATGGACATGCTCCGTCAGGGTATGATTGATGAAAAAACGGCGTTGCTACGGATTGACCCGATCAAATTAGACGAATTGTTGCATCCGATATTCGACAAGGATGCATTAAAAAAGGCCAAAGTCATTGCCAAAGGATTGGCAGCGTCGCCCGGCGCAGCGTCGGGACGCATCGTGTTCAATGCCGACGACGCCGCACAATGGCATGTACAGGGTGAGAAAGTCATTATGGTACGCATCGAAACATCGCCCGAAGATTTGGCGGGAATGGCTGTTGCACAAGGCATCTTGACGGCTCGCGGCGGAATGACATCGCACGCGGCTGTTGTGGCTCGTGGCATGGGTAAATGCTGCGTTTCGGGCGCCGGCGCATTAAAAATTGATTATGCCGCCAAACTGATGGAAGTAGGCGGAGCCACCTATAAAGAAGGCGATTATATCTCCTTGAACGGATCAACCGGCGATATATATGAAGGAAAAGTAGCTACAAAAGAAGCTGAATTAGACGCCGACTTCACTGCGATTATGGATTTGTCGGACAAATACACAAAAATGACGGTACGAACGAATGCCGATACACCCAACGACGCTCGCACTGCCCGTAAATTTGGCGCAGTAGGCATCGGGCTTTGCCGCACGGAACACATGTTCTTTGAAGGTGAAAAAATCAAGGCAATGCGCGAAATGATTTTAGCCAAAGATGCCGAAGGTCGCCGGATTGCGCTGACAAAAATCCTGCCCTACCAGCAAACGGACTTTGAAGGCATTTTTGAAGCCATGGAAGGATATCCGGTAACGGTACGCCTGCTTGATCCGCCGTTGCACGAATTTGTGCCTCACGATGAGAAAGGCCAACAGGAAATGGCCGATGCTATGCACGTGAACGTGAAAGTAATCAAACAGCGTGTGGACGAACTGCACGAACAAAACCCGATGCTCGGCCATCGTGGTTGCCGCCTCGGAAATACGTTCCCTGAAATTACTGAAATGCAAACACGGGCAATCCTGGGCGCAGCGCTCAACCTCAAAAAACGTGGCTTAAAAACGTATCCCGAAATCATGGTGCCGCTTACCGGTATCCTCTACGAATTTCTGGAACAGGAGAAAATCATCCGAACAACAGCACAGTTGCTCTTTGAAGAAACAGGTGACAGCATTGATTATAAAGTCGGTACAATGATTGAAATTCCACGAGCGGCGCTAACTGCCAACCGGATTGCCTCAGCGGCCGAATTTTTCTCGTTCGGAACGAATGACCTGACACAGATGACGTTCGGTTATTCCCGTGACGATATTGCATCGTTCCTGCCTATTTATCTGGAGAAAAAGATTTTGAAATTTGATCCTTTCCAGGTTCTCGACCAGAACGGCGTCGGTCAGTTAGTGCGAATGGCTACTGAAAAAGGACGCGCCGTCCGTCCCGACTTGAAATGTGGAATCTGTGGCGAACACGGCGGCGAACCGTCGTCCGTCAAATTCTGTCATCGCGTCGGATTGAACTATGTCAGCTGTTCGCCCTTCCGGGTGCCGATAGCCCGCATTTCTGCAGCGCAGGCGGCCATCGAAGGATAAACAATATTCCATCAAAAAAAGGGAAAGATAATCCTGTCTTTCCCTTTTTTTTAAAAAATGTTTGGCATAAAAACAAAAAACATTTATATTTGTCCCCTGAACAAATCATTTAACGAGTATTAAAATACATGGACAGGTATCTCATTATCAAGACAAGAGATGAATTGCTACGCATAAGGATCAAAGATATACTCTATCTGGAAGCAGACAGGAACTATACCAAATTGTTGCTTAGCGAAGGCATTCAGTTTACATTTGCCATCAATATCGGGAAGATTGAGGAAATGCTCGAAAACCAGGTCGTTGATTATCGGTCTATGCTTGTTCGGGTAGGAAAAAGCTATATTATCAATAAAAATTACATCTTGCAAATCAACCTGCCGCGACAAAAACTGTTGCTGCTGACACCGGGCGGAAAACCACGGGAGTTAGTCGTTTCCAAGGAGCCTTTGAAAGCGTTGAAAGACGCTCTCGAAAAGGAAGGTTCGAGACAACAAACGAGTAATAACAATAACGATACCGAAACACGAGAAATATGATTGTCAAAATAGGAAAAGCAGAAGATAATGATTATGTGGCAAACGACACCTATGTGAGTCGTTACCATGCCATCCTGAGGGAAGAAGACAATGGCGACCTGTCCATTGAAGACCTTCATTCAACAAACGGCACTTATGTGAACGGCGACCGGGTGATGAAGAAAAAAATCACGGCAACGGATCAGGTCACGCTCGGCGAGCACTATACATTAAATATAGGAGAAGCGCTCAAGTTTGATGATAATTATAGCCGGGAATTTGCTTCATTAAAACATGTTTATGAGACATACCTTAAAGAAAAAATTCGCATTCAATCATCCAATCAATTCAAAGTGAGACTTTTCCAGTCCATTCCATTCGTTTTTATCGGATTGGCGGGGCTGGTATTCGCATTTTTTGGAAGAAGGAATCTCTATGTGGTCATTGCCAGCGGATTGATGGCCGTCTGCTTTCCGACACTCGGTATTTACTTGGCCGCCAGGCAGTCCGCCAAAATTCCCGAACTATTGCAAAACCTGGCCAATCAACTCAAAATAGATTATGTATGCCCCAAATGCGGTACATTTCTCGGCGAAATCCCATGGGAATCGTTAGTCAGAAAAAAACAATGTCCGGTCGGTTCATGCCATGCCAAATGGGTCAATAATTAACCTCCCTGCATCCCCCAAAAACATAAAATCCGACGTCTTTTGTACAATAATCCTGTGGTTTTGTACGTTATTCCTTCAAAACTGTAGGAGATTCTATTTATTGCCGTATCTTTGTAGGCGATAAGAGTTTTATTAACTAATAATGAATAGTGATATGGATTACGATTTTGTTTCAATTGACAATGATCTGAGTGACGTTGTAGTTATTGACATGGACGATACTTATGCCGATTTTGTTACGTTGGACGATAATTATGAAATGGATTTCATTACACTTTCGGACGATGTCGAGATTGCTTCCGACTCCGATATCATAGATATCTTTTCCGAAGTAAATGATGCCGACATTTCTATTATTGTATGATTTCCATTAAATGTCCGCATTGTAACGTTGGTTTAAAAGTTGATGAAGGAAAGATACCGGAAGGGCTTGATTCGTTCAAATGCCCGAAATGTAAAGAAGAAATTCCGGTATCCTTGGTTGAAAATAAGAAAGCCGCCCTTTCGTCAACGGGCAATACAGTCGTTCTTCAGAAAGTAATAAAGAAAAACGGCAAATTGACCGTAATAAGCGACGAAGATACGGCCGAACAGGTTTTCACATTGCAGGAAGGAATTTTTATTGTGGGACGAAAAGCGTCTGTTTCCAATGCAAATATATGCATTGAGACAAACGATAAATCAATGAGCCGCAATCATTTGAAGATTGAGGTAAAAAAGGATGCTCACGGCAATTTGATTCATACCATATCGGACAATCACAGCAAAAACCGGACGATGTATAACGGTAAATACGTGGAAGACGGAGAAGTCCTTGTGTTGAAAAATAACGATGAAATCGTTATTGGACGAACGGCACTTCGTTTCAACGAGTAAAAATACGTTTGTAAACATGAATATAACACTCGAAAAACCATACGCCATCAGTGAAAAGGGCGGCCGACTGAACAACGAGGATTCTATTTTTCCGTTGTCTGAATTGGTACATTCCGACCAGAAGTTGTTTATCGTATGCGATGGCGTTGGCGGCGCCGCTAAAGGCGAAATAGCCAGTGCATTGGCTTGTGAATCATTTCAAACGTTTTTTTCTACTTTCCTTGATGGCGAACCCACTAAAGAATTGATTGACAAGGCGGTACAATACACAGAGACCCGTTTTGACGAATATATCGCCCAACATCCCGAAGCCAAAGGCATGGCAACTACGCTGACTATGGTCTATGTGGGCGAATCAGGCATTCTTATTGCCTATATCGGCGACAGTCGCATCTACCAGTTCCGCGACGGTGAAGCCATCTTCCAGACTGAAGATCATTCGTTGGTCAATTCATTAGTGCAGTCAGGGCAAATCACGAAAGAAGAAGCCGCGCATCATCCCCAGAAAAATATAATTACACGCGCCATCCAAGGCTCAGATTATCCTACTGAAGCGGAAGTGGTGCTGCTGACTGACATCCAGGCCGGCGATTATTTATTCATGTGCACGGACGGAGTGACCGACTGCGTGATGAATGATGCCCTTTCCCACATCTTTTTGGAAGCCGGCACCGCGGAAAATATCAAAAACAGCATCGTCGAATCATGTAGCCAAAAAGCGCGTGATAACTACTCTTTTTATGTTCTTCCCGTGCAAAATGTGCAAAATTCCACCGGATACAAACATTTTATTTTGTCTTTTCTTTATTCTTTCATTTAAATAATGTACCTTTGTGCGTGAAAACTTAATTACAAAAATGTAATTATGCATTTACCTAAAGGATATTACTTGCAGAACAGGAAATACCGGCTGACCAGCGTTATTGGCCAGGGCGGTTTCGGAATCACTTATCTGGGCGTCTGGAACACGGAAGTAAAAGGCGAATTGGGTACAGTGAAGACAGACGTGCCTGTATGTATCAAAGAATACTTCTTCAAAGATTATTGCAATCGTAACAAGGAAACGATGCACGTAGAAGCCCTTTCCCATACAGGTAAAGTTTTTTTCGACAAGTTTAAGGAAAAACTGATTCGGGAGGCCAAAATCCTCTCGGAAGTCCATCATCCGTATATCGTGAATGTATTGGAAGTGTTTGAAGAAAACAATACGGCCTACATTGCTATGGAATATATTTCGGGCTACTCACTGAAATATATGCAGGAAAAAGACCGTATGTTGCCTGAAAACAAGGTGCTTAAATATATTCATCAAATCGGGCAGGCGCTTGAATTTGTGCACCAAAAAAACATTCTTCATTTAGACATTAAACCGAATAACATCCTGATAGACAAGAACGATAACGCCCGTCTGATAGATTTTGGCGTGAGCAAACGCTATGATATCGAACAGGAGGAAACCATCACCAGCATGTTGACGCTATCCAAAGGATTTGCTTCGATTGAACAATATGATAATGAGGGTATTCAGAGCTTTTCGCCATGTCCGGATATTTATTCGCTCGGCGCAACAATGTACAACCTGTTGACAGGTGAAATCCCAACCGAATCCATCCTCCGCGCTACCAAACCGCTCGCCAAACCGTCGGAACTAAACGGGGATATTTCGTCAAAAACGGAAAAAGTAATCTTGAAAGCCATGGCTATCAATCCCGTAGAACGTTATCAGTCCGTCAAGCAAATGCTCAGCGAATTAGATGTACCTTCCTATTTTGAGGATACGGGAAACAAATGGACAGAAACAGATGCTTTATCCTATATGGGGAAGAATGAAACTACGGAAATGCGAACGCCACATCACGCTGATAAAAAACTTGTTGGAGACCGTTCAAATACTACCAATGGCAAAAAAATCAAAAAAAAGAAGATAAAACGTCGAATATTGGTGCCGTTATTAATTTTCTTTTTTACCTTTGTAGGCTATGCCGTGACCTATATTCTGGATATGACTGCATCGCGCGGCACCGTACGGGATGTTTCGCCAAGTTCTATTAATGCCCCTGAAACAGAGGGTATTATTATTAAACCAGAGGAAAATGTTCCGGTCGCTAATGCAGAAGAGGATACGAAAACAGAGAATGAAAATATCGCATCTGTAAATGCAAAGCAAACGGCAGATAATAAGGCGGATAAAACAAAGAATGATACGGATGCCGGAAAAGAAAAAGAACAACCGACAACCGAATCGGCAAAACCTTCCGAGGAGCAAATCAATGCCGAATACAATGCATTGATTGCGAGCGGAAAAACGAAGATGGGACAACAGAACTACGCCGAAGCAAAAAAAGACTTTGCCAAAGCGAAAGAACTGAAAGTGACGGAAGAAGTCGTCCGATTGTCCATCACATGCGACGAACAGGAAGAAGAACGAAAAATAACGGAAAGGAAAGCATTATACGTAGATGTGATGCCTTTCGGAAATTATGTGATTGTGAAAAAGAAATCGAATGGACGGTATGGCCTGATTGACGCAAAAGGAAATGAACGAGTCAAAACCATCTATCTGAGTGTAGGACGGTCGGAAAATGGCCGCGCCTTTGAACGCGAAGACCATCTGTTTGATATCTATAACAGCAACGGAGAGTTGGTCGGTAATGGACTGACGGAGTATTAAAAGAGCGTATTATTGATGAAAAATTGGTTGTTATGTTTTTTGATGTTGCTTCCCGTTGGTTTGGAAGCGCAAAGGCAAACGGAATATAATCAGAAAGGCGATAGCGCCATGAAGCGTATGGATTACCGGGATGCCAAGTTGTGGTACGAAGAAGGCGTAACCTTTTGCGACCAATATAGCATTAACCAACTGACTTCTATATGGATGGCTGATGTGACCATGCGTGTGTCCATGCGCACGGTGATGAACAGGAGCCTGAACTGCCTCAATGAATTAGCGACGTCCAAAGATACTTCCGCCATGAAGCAGCTAATCACTTTCTATACGGAAGGAATAGGAACATTAAAAAACGATGTATCAGCTAATTACTGGAAAGGACAATTGGCTCAGATCCGTCGTCCCGTCCAACCGGAAAACCCGCTCGTGAAGGAACAAAAACCGCGCATGAAAGTATTGGCAGGCTATCATTATACGTATGATGCTTTTGCAGGAATCCAGATTGGGGGCATGAGTGAATCGTATGGATGGTATCTTCGCGGACAATCCAACCTGTCATTCTACAAAGCCTCGGTGAATTGCCTGGGAGAAGGCGAAAACGGCTCTATCCCCGATTTTGACAACAGTACGGAGAATAAGTATTACCAATTCCTGAACGAAGGCAAGCCAAGCGTCAGTACACTTGCCTTCACGGCAGGAATGATCCATGAATTTACCGATGGACTTTGCATGTCGGCCGGAGTGGGCTATTTCAAGCGCGACGTATTCTATCGTTATGGCGTTGTGGACGATAACAATCCGTCAAGAATCAAATCGGAAGGCTGGGCTAAACATACGGGAGCGTCGGTGAAAGGATTGGCGCTCGATATAGATATGATGGCCGTATTCTCCAAGCAGTTTTATTTTACGGCCGGAGTGAGTGTATGGGGATTCAAACTTGTTTATCCCGGTATAGGTGTAGGTATCATGTTCTAAAAATCAAAGAAAATGAAAGCAAAAAATGTCAGTCTGTTTTTACTCGCGTTTTTGACGCTGGCGCTTTGGAACCAGTGTGCAGACGACCCTCTTATGGAGACAGGTATCAAAAACGCCGCGCAACCAACCGTTGGCGAAATGACAATCGAAGGGAAAACGGCCTCAACCATTGAGCTAAAATCCAGTGTAGTAAGTGCAAATGGATCTTTAGTCACAGATCGAGGTTTTTGCCTGGCCACCCATTCAGCGCCGGTCATCGAAAACGATAATGTTTTCGCCGCAGGCGATGGTGTTGGCGAATTTAGCATTATTATCAAGGATTTACGTTCCAGTACGGTCTATTATGTCCGTCCGTATGCAAAAAACGAAAAAGGGATTACGTATGGCGATGAAAATCAAATCACTACGAATGACGGCAAAGGCGACGTCCGGACATTGAAACCGGACAGTGTCCGTGCAACAACAGCACTGTGTGGCGGATTCATAGAGCGAAACGGAGAAGGTGAAATTTTGCGACGGGGCGTTTATTTTTCCAAATCGGAAACCATGACGCCCAAAGATTCCGCCCTCAGTACAATGACCGCCGATTCGTTCACCTGCCTCATAAAAGGCCTGACTAACTCTACGACCTATTATGTACAGGCGTTTGTCACCAATACCTATACTACCTTTATGGGTTCTGTTCAGTCATTCAAAACCGGCGACGGTCTGCCTTCAATTGATTCAATCACGCAGATCACCATAGGTTATACGGATGCCGTGGTAGTTTCGCAGGTATTGGACAGCGGCGACGCACCGATCAGCGAACGAGGCTTCTGCTGGAGCACCAGCCCCTCCCCTACCCTTGAAAGTTCGGCTCATATATCGGCCGGTAACGATGTGGGCGTATTCGTCGCTCTGATTGAGAACCTGCTTCCGCAACAAGTGTATTATATACGTTCGTATGCTAAAAACGCCTTTGGCACAAGATATGGTTCTGAAATATCATTCTCAACCAAGAGCGATCTCCCGACTGTCAAGACATCCGATCCGTCAAGTATTTCCAATGGCTCCGCCTATCTGAGCGGCGAAATTATTGACAAAGGCAAAAGCGAAATCATTTCCAGTGGGCTATGCTATTCATCGTCCGTTTCACAGCCTACGCTGTTGAACAGCCCCTATGAAGAATGTACGCCCGACTTGCTGGGACGCTTTGGTATTACGATTTCCAACCTGAAAGGCAATTCCATATTTTATGTACGTGCGTACGCCAAAAATGGCGATGGCATTTCGTATGGCGAAACCAAGGTGCTCGAAACCCCGCCGATTTTCAACGGCGGCCTGTCGCAATTTGACGGTCAAAGCCGGATACAAGGTTCAACGGCCTATTTCATGATTGGGAACAGGGGATATCTGCTTGGTGGCGACATAGGAGCACAATACACTAACGAAATGTGGAGTTATGATGCATCGGACGACAGGTGGCGCCCATTGCAACCCTACCCGAAAGGCAATCTGAAATGGCAGTCGGTAGCAGGCTCACAATCAACTGCATACGTACTGGGCGGGATGGATAATCAATATGAAAAGAAAAACGATTTCTACCAGTACAATGCTGTTAGCAACATGTGGTATGCCATGCCGACAGGACCTGACTCGTCCTACCTGCGCGCCGGATTCATGTGGAACAATATGGCATGTTTTGCAGGTGGCATGAGCGACACGGCGAAATGCGAAGTCTGGGCGTTTAACATCAGTACGAACACTTGGGTGCAAATGAACGATTTTCCGGCAAAACAATACGGTGGAATCGCCCTTGTTATCAATAATGATATCTATGCCGGATTAGGCAAGGGTACGGATAACGTATGCAATAAAACACTTTGGAAATCTTCCGACCTGACCACATGGACGGTGGAAACATCCAATCCGGCTATCAGCGGCGGTATTCTGGCTGGAGTAGTCTGCAATGGAAAAATCTATGTGATAGACGAATCCTATACCATCCTTGAATACAATCCGCAGGATATGCAGTGGCATACGAAATCGAGCTTGACAAGTAAATATCAGGACGTTCATTGCATGTATGTAATGAATAATCTGATATACATTGGATTAGGAAGCAATTCATTGATTATTTACAATCCATATTGGGATAACTGAAGCAAAAAGTTTGCTGAAAAGAAAAAAAATAGTACCTTTGCAGCGTTTTATGACACCCGGTAGAGGGAGAGATGGCAGAGTGGTCGATTGCGGCGGTCTTGAAAACCGTTGAACTGAAAGGTTCCGGGGGTTCGAATCCCTCTTTCTCCGCGAGTGAAATTGATTTTATGTAAATAAGTTAATTGATTTTTCATAATTGTTTGGAAGAGTATCTGGATAGTGACTATCCGGATACTTTTTTTTGTTTTTGAGGTAAAATAAAAGCGATTCCTATTGCCGGAAAAGAAAAAAACCTTACCTTTGAACAAAAATCACTAACATCAATTAAATACAATATGAAAAGAGTTTTATTATCGGGCGCAATGGCGCTCCTATGTTGTTTCGGCTCGAAAGCCGATGATTTGAAACTATGGTACAAACAACCTGCCAAAGAGTGGGTTGAAGCGTTGCCACTGGGCAATTCGCGCCTCGGCGTAATGGTTTATGGCGGAACGGCCGATGAGGAATTGCAGTTGAACGAAGAAACCGTCTGGGGCGGTGGACCTCATCGCAACGACAACCCCAATGCGCTGGCAGCCTTGCCGGAAATCCGCCGGTTAGTATTTGAAGGCAAAGATGAGGCGGCATTCAAAATGATCAAGGACAACATTATGAGTCCGCGCAACGGGATGCCTTACCAGACGATTGGCAGTTTGCGGCTGCATTTCGACGGTCACGAAAAGGCGGCCAACTACAGGCGCGAACTGAACATCAGTAACGCAGTGGCAACTACCAGCTACGAAGTGGACGGCGTGAATTATACGCGCGAACTGTTCACCTCATTCACGGACAATGTGGTCATCCTGCGTATTACGAGCGATCAGGCGGGGAAACTTCACTTTTCAGCCGGTTTCACATCGCCGCTCGACAAGGTGTCTGTCCGCAAAAAGGGGAATATGCTGGTACTGAACGGAAACGGCAGGGAACATGAAGGCGTGCCGGGCGCTATCCGCATGGAAACGCAACTGGCGGCGCTTACCGAAGGCGGCCGCGTGCAAATCACGGGCGACAAACTCGTTGTGGAAGGAGCAACGACGGCTACGCTCTATATCTCGGCAGCTACAAATTTTGTAAACTATCTCAACGTCAGCGGTAATCCATCCAAAAAAGCGGAATCGTTCCTGAAAGCAGCGATGAAAAAGGCCTATCCGCAGGCGCTGACCGAGCATATTGCATATTACCGTAACCTGTTCGACCGGGTAAAATTGGACTTGGGAACGTCGGACGCAGCCCAAGAGGAAACACACATCCGGATTCAGCGTTTCAACGATGGTAACGACATTTCGCTGGCGACGCTGATGTTTCAGTTTGGCAGGTATCTGCTTATTTCCGCGTCCCAACCGGGCGGCCAGCCGGCCAACCTGCAGGGTATCTGGAACCACCAGCTACTGGCGCCCTGGGATGGGAAATATACTATCAATATCAATACGGAAATGAATTACTGGCCGGCGGAAGTAACAAACTTGAGCGAGATGCACGAGCCATTGTTTCAAATGCTCAAAGAATTGTCCGTCAATGGCCGTGAAACGGCGCGAACCATGTATGGCTGCGACGGTTGGGTGACACACCATAATACGGATTTGTGGCGATGCACCGGTCATGTGGACGGTCCTTTCTCCGGCATGTGGCCGAATGGCGGCGGATGGCTACTCCAGCACCTCTGGCAGCATTACCTCTTTACCGGCGACGAAGATTTCCTGCGCGAGATTTATCCTGTTATGCGGACATGCGCCGATTTCTACTTGGATTTTCTAACCGAAGATCCCGTTTCCAAATACATGATGACCGTTCCGTCCAATTCGCCGGAAAACAATCCCAAGTGTCAAAAAACAAGCATTATCGCCGGATGTACGATGGATAACCAGATCGCTTTCGACGTTCTGACGAATACATTGCGGGCAACGGAGATTGTCCAGCCGGACGAAGCCTATGCTACCAAACTGAAAGCGATGATTCAGCGGTTGGCGCCGATGCAGGTCGGGCAATATGGCCAATTGCAGGAATGGTTTCATGACTGGGATGATCCGAAAGATGAGCATCGTCATGTATCTCATTTATATGGACTTTATCCCAGTAATCAGATTTCGCCCTATCTTCACCCTACCCTCTTCCAGGCGGCCAAAAACTCGCTGCTCTATCGTGGCGACCAGGCTACGGGATGGTCTATCGGATGGAAAATTAACCTGTGGGCGCGTTTATTGGATGGCAACCATGCGTACCGTATCATCTGCAACATGCTGAAACTCCTGCCCAACGACAACGAAACAAAAACCTATCCGGACGGGCGGACATATCCGAACATGTTTGATGCGCACCCTCCGTTCCAGATTGACGGGAATTTCGGTTATGCAGCCGGTATTGCCGAAATGTTGCTGCAAAGCCATGACGGCGCCATCCACTTGCTGCCTGCCCTGCCCGACGTATGGCGCAAGGGAAGTGTGAGCGGGTTGTGCGCGCGCGGCGGTTTTGAAGTGGCCATTCAGTGGGACGGCGTAGAACTGTCTGAAGCGACGATCCTTTCCACTATCGGCGGCAATCTCCGCCTCCGTTCTTACGTGCCGCTGGCCGGCGAAGGATTGAAAGAAGCCAAAGGCGACAATCCGAATCCGCTCATGCGGCGTCCGGATATCAAAAAGCCGCTGATCTCACCCAAAATCAAAACGCCGCAACTGCCGATTTTGTACAAAGTCTATGAATACGATATTCCGACTGAGGCAGGAAAAACCTATACGGTGCACAGAGCGGTTGTGAATTATTGATACGACACATGAATTAATTATAGGGGCAGACCGTCACTGGTTTTGCCCCTGTATTATTTTGGGTGGAATTAAAATATACAGCGATTTTATTTTAGCCGGTTAGTCCGCGCCACCTTATCCAGATTGACGCACACGGTACTGCCAAGTTGTTCAATATAAAGCATGAGGTATTTTTTCTTCACTTTCCGGATTTTGCCTGAAATGTGTTTGAATGCGCCCGCGAGGATTTCCACTTCTTCACCTTCACAAAGCGGCAGTTCGACCGCCTGCTCAAGAAACTGGCGGATAGCGTCAATCTCCCGTTGGCGGACTTTGGCCGGCTTGCCGCAATAATAAACGATTCGCACTACTCCATAAACCTGTAGCAGGTTCCTTAGCTCCGCTTCTTTGCAAAGAACAAATAAATAGGATGGGAACAGGGGTTTATCAACCATTCTCACGCGATCAGACCATACGGCCGGCGCACGGTGCAACGGCAAGTAACTGTTCTCTATGCCTGTTTCGTCCAATCGTTTTTTGACCCGTTTCTCAGCACGAGGCTTTGTATATAATACGTACCAGTTTGCTGCCATTCATTTATTTATTTCTCGTAATTAGACAAATAGTAGTACGTTTCATACGAAGGGAGGCTTTCAATCCGGTAGCGGTTGGACGCCGTGACGGAAAAAAGATAGCCTCTTTCAGCGATAAAAGTGACGGGCAGATAGAGTTCCGTCGCCCGGATGCCGGTAGCCAGTACGCATTGCGCCATGTCCGTATCAATCGAATCGGCAAGCGAGTAATAAACCGTATATGTATAATCATTTCGGACGGTATCGCTGTCCCACGAAAGTTTAAGAGCATTGTTTTCACGCGAAACGCGAATCTCCGACGGCGTTTCAGGCAACGCAAGCGTATCGCTTATCCACGTAAGAGGCGGAAGTTGTGCAGGATATCTGAATAAATTATATTTCAGCTCATTATACAATCCCTTTTCGTTGCCTACCACAAACCGCGTGCGGAAAAAAGCGCATCCGCTCATACCTTGCCGACGCACATAGCGCACCTGATCCCTGATTTCCGACAACTGCCAGTTTCCTTCACGGCTATTGAGGCGATAAGCGCCCAGCCCGGCCACCATGTTGCGCCTGTTCGACAGTTCCATCCAGTTATTTACAAACGGATAAAAATCATTTTGACGGTAATACATCATTGGGACGACCATATCCTGCTTGCCGGCTTGCAGCCAGGCTTTCGGATCCTGATACACATCATCATAAGCCGTCCATCCGGCATTAGGGCGTTCGGGAATACGGCTGTATTTGCCCAGCGGCGAACTGCTCAACTGCACCCAAGGTTTTTCCTTTTTTACCCAGTCGTGGATTTGCGTCACTAAACGGTTGATGTTTTCGCGTCGCCAGTTGGCAATATCCCGCCCGTTGCCATACTGTGCATACGATTGATTATCAGGAAACGACCGGGCATCGTCAGGATAACGAATGTAATCAAACTGGATGCCGTCAATATCATATTTACGCACAATCTCCTGAACAATGGAGAGAATATAGTCCGTCGTGGCAGGCAGGCCGGGATCCAGATACCAGTTGCCTTTATGCTGTACGCACAATTCGGGACGACGTTTGACGACAGAAGCATCCCCCTGTTCTTCAACTACTTTATCAGACCCCACCGGAAACACCACAAGAAACGCATGGCACTCCATGCCTCGTTTGTGACACTCGTCAATAACGAATGTCAATGGATCATAGCCGGGCAACGCGCCATATTGGCCGGAAAAAATCTTCGATACCGGTTCGATTTCGGAATGATAAATAACATCGCCCCGCATCCGCGCCTGTACAAAGACAGTATTGAAATTTGCTTCCTCCAGACGGTCAAGCATATCACAAAGATCTTGCTTCTGACGGTTGCGCTCGGTTTCGTTGGTTGCAGGATGGGCAGGCCAGTCAAGCCCGTAGATCGTAGTCAGCCATACCGCCCTGATTTCCTGTTTCGGATAATCTGGATTCGCAGCAAAAAGACCCGCAAACAGCAACCATAAAAATGCTGTGTAATAAACTTTCATGTTTTTACTTGTCCGATGAAGATATGAATTTCAATGCCTCGTCAGGGATATCGGTAGTAATAAAATCGGCGCCCTGCTCCGTCATCGCGCGGATCACGGTCGTGTCATTGACCGTCCATACATTCACGCCCAATCCCAGCCGCTTGGCTTCCCTGAACCATTGCGGATTCTTACGCATCACATCAAAATGATAATCCAACCCGGCAAATCCCAGGGTTTTCAGTTCTTCGGGCGACAAATTGCCGCTCAGGTAATACACTTCAGCGTCGGGCGACAGGCGGATGAGTTCCTTGCCTGCTTCGAGGTCGAAGGTGATGTAGTCCGTCCGGTGTTGCAGTTTCTTTTCCCTCACCAAATCAACGGAAGCGCGGGCGGCCTCACGGCTGCGTTCCGGCGTCGCATGTGGTTTAAGTTCAAATATCAGGCGGATATGTTCCGTTCGTTTTGCCGCTTCAAGATATTCGCGCAAGGTCGGAATTTTCTCGCCGTTGGACAGTACGCTGTCCATAATCGCAGCATAGGGTGACTGCTGGATAGAAACACCCTTTATGTCTCCATCATGATGAACAACCAACACGCCATCAGCCGTTTGGTGAACGTCAAATTCGGCGCCATACACGCCAAGCCGCTCCGCATTTTCCAGCGCCATCACCGAGTTTTGAGCCGCTCCCCGCGACTGCCAGTAACCCCGGTGAGCAATTACCTGCGCCCTGCCCTGCGACACTGCCGAAAAGGCAATGCAGACGCCCGCAAGAATCAAAAAACATCTTTTTATTTTCATATTTTCCTAACTATATTACTCTATGAGTGAACAAATCTCTTACGGGATGCAAAGGTAGTAAAAATATTTTATCCGGCAACATGCAGGGTTTGAATATCTTTAAAGATTCTGTTTTATAAAATACTTCCTGTTTTTATATTATTAGCAGAGAACCGAAGAAAAAATTACGGGAAATTGTTGTTTGGCAACTCAAAGTATATAAAAAAGTCCGTATATTTGCTGCCGTATTATTTAATTTCGCATATATGTACAGACGAATTAACATAACAACCGGAGTCGGAGGCGCAGGATACCGCCTCACTGCGCCGGGTTATCAATCGCACGACATCAGGCTATTAATGACATGGGGTTATGTTATCAATCACCCGACACCGAGTTATCAATGACCCGACACCGGGTTATCAATAACCCGACACCGGGTTATCAATGACCCGACACTGGGTTATCAATGACCCGATGGCATGTTATCAATCACATAACGGATATTCATTATTAAAATAATAAACAGAATGAGAACAAAGACTTTACTCAAATCACTGCTCCTCGCCGCAGCAATTGCTGTGGCAGGCATCGGCGCGACACGGTAAGCAAAGTAACCGTATTCCCGTGATTAGACCCCACGCGATACACGTATGACGGCGTTGCCAAAGTTTGGCAACGCCGTCATTGTTTTCTTTCGTGTCAGGAAAGTGCAGCACGGCGCCGTGCTGCCATCGTTTCAGGGGCAGTCGTTTCATGCCTCTGCTGTAATAAAGGGGGATGTGGCCGCCGATAAAAATTTTAAATAAAAAATCATGAACAGTAGCGACCACACAAGGAATCCCCCGTTATAATAATTTCACCGGCCCTAAAATGCCGACCGGCGTCCAGCCGCCGCCGCGCACCCAGTGGTGGCCGCTGTTCGCCGGGTCGGCAAGGATGTAATTGCCTACAATAGTTCTGACCTTAATGGTCAGCGTCTTATTGCTTGCATCGCCAAGGAAAGCGTACAAATGGCGTCCATACCAGCGATTTCCCATGTCCATGCCATCTACGGAAACTTCCGATACGCCATCTACCTTGCCCAAATCGAGCCAGGTATAATCCGAGATATTGCCCAGTTTCTTTTCGTAAACGATCGTACCGGCAAAGGAACGGAGTTTCTCGTCGCGCGAAATATCAAACGGCTCGTCAATTTCTATGGTGCGGGTTGTGCCGTTAAGGTGTTCGAGGCGCATAGTCCAGCCTTTCAGGACAAGTGCATTTTCCTTTTCGGGCTTCGACTGCGCAAGTCCTATCAGCGGGCGCATGGGCTGCTGGTCGAAAACGATGATGCGCGAAGTGGCGGGCGGCAGGTCCACCGGCAGGGTCTTTTCCGCCGGAAGCGGTTTGCGATGGCCGGTTTCTGCATCCCACAGCTGCGGATTGCCTTTCGATTCGGGAAACGTCAGGTTGAGTTTGTAGCGCTCCGTCTGGCTTGAGTTAGCGATAAAGAATATGTCTTTGCCTGCCGCACAGTGGCGTATCTGGCTTACCGCCCCGGTCGGCCGGTCAATTTCCATATAGGGCTTGATTCCGCACTGTTTCTGCACACCGGCAAACCAACCGAGCAGGTCGTCTTTAGGCGCTTCGACTGTGAATATCCGTTGCGGGAAGGATTTTTTGATGCTTGCCATTGCATCGGCAACCGCCTTGTCATTCTTTTGATGATTGACTAATCCGGGAGATTTGTATGGCTCTTTAGCTACGAATATCAATTTGCCGCCTGCCGATACGAATTTCACCAGGGCCTTTGCGGTGGCCGGCTGCAGGGTTTCTACTTCCAGCAGCAGCAAGGTGTTGTATTTGCGATTGCCGTATTTCAGATATCCGCCCTCGGCTTTACTTTTTTGAATGATGCTTTCGCAGGTGTAGTCGCAAGCGTTACCGTTTTTGTGGATAGCTTCCCAAACCTTGTACTGATAGGGTGGATAGAGCAGGTGTGGGAACGGATCGCGTTGTGGTCCGTGGACAGTCCACATATCGGCGAGCGGGTGCAATACTGCAATATCGGCAAAGGCTTCGGTTTCCTGCAGGAGAGAAGACAGGCGGGCTTTGTAGGCCGACCACTGTTTGAAATATGGCCACCACGGATTCCGCTCGTTGAAGAACGTGCCGTAGCGAATCCAGCCGGGGAACGGGACTTCCAGCGGAGTATAGTTGAACCCGTGAAGGATGGAGTGATTCACGCCAGAGAGATTGCTCATGTCGCCGCATATTTTCACCTGTTCGAGGGTTGTTCGGAAAACATAGGTCGTATTGGTGATTTCTTCGCAGCTGACAATCTTCTTCCCTGACAAATGAACGGCAGATGCCACAAATTTATTGACATTCGTAGCCGGATTGTTGTTCACGAAATCTATATAAGTCGAATTGTCCTGCTTGTTGGTATGCCCCCAAATCCACGTTTCACATTCAGGGATATCTATCGGCAGCGATGCTTCGAGAGGATGGAACTCGTTGCCGTAAGCCTGCATACGCGATTTGAAACCATGCTGGTTGCACCATTTAGTGTAGGTAATCAGGAAACGGTCGGTTATGATGCTCATACAGGTTGTATAGAAATCGTAACGTGCGCGGTCAACGGCTTCCTTGGCTTCGCCGGTCAGTTGAGTAATCTCGCCACCTTCCACTTTCGCTCCCATTCCCCCTACCTTGAAGAGGATGAACGGCAGATAAGGCTTGATGTCATAGCCGCGGCGACGCTTAAATTCTTCGAGATAATCCGGACACCAGTTCGCGCCTTCGAGTTCCATGCTGTCACAAAACATCGCACGAAAACCCTTCAAACCCTGCAGTTGCGGGAAGAGCGTGTCCGACATCCGATTGAGGAATTTCTCGGTCGCTTCCTTGTTATAGTGGTTGAGCACAGGCCCTGCCGCTCCCGGCGCTCCATTGATAACAGCCTGAAATCCCGTACATTTCACTAACGCATAGAGTATATGTTCGCCTTGCGGAGCTTCTATTTCGAGGGTATCTTTCTTCGCATCGAAAGGCAGCCAGGTCGGTTGCTTGAATTTATCCATCGAAACCGGCGCAATAGCTATTGCATACAGTTCATTGTCAGCGCCTTTATAGGCATTGACATGCGGCTTGGCATCGTTCAGGATATCCTCTACTTTGAGGGTGATTTTGCCCGGCCCTGATATTTTTTTGCTTGTCAGCGTAAGCAGTTGCGAACGGTCGTCGCCCGTGAGCACTTCTGCGCCGAATGGCCATCCCGAACCGACGATAATATCGCAAATAATACCGCGCTCTTCAGCGCCTTTGAGGGCTACTTTCACCATTTCAATCCATTCGGGCGAAAGCCACTGCATGGAAGGGATTGTCAGGTCGTCGCCACCGGGGAAAGCGATTGGATTAATTTCCACTCCTCCGATGCCGGCATCTTTCATCACGTCGAGTTCGCGCAGGATTTCTTTTGCCGACAACTTGTCGCCGTTCCACCACCAGCGAACGAATGGTTTGGCCGTAGCAGGCGGGGTACGGAAAAGTTCAAACAACGCATCATCACCGCTGGCCGTTGTCGGTATAACCTGATTACGATTAGTAACAGCCGCTTTCATCGGCATCATATTCATTGCCGGAATACCTGCAGCGAGCAACATTCCCGATTTAATAAACTTCCTTCGGGAGGAGGAAAAAGATTTTTCTGAAGCATTCATATTCTTCGTATATATTTTATTAATTATTTTCCGCAAATGTAATAAAAATAGATTTTTGAGCAAACTTTTGAGGGGATATTTTTCAAGATTCCAACTTTTTTATTTTTTCATCAATCGGCATATCCGAATTAATTTCATCTTTGATCATTTATTATCAACCACTTTCACGCTAATTATCCGAACATCTTTCTTCGGCCGGTCATACCGATCCTTCGGTTGTGCAGCAATGGCATCAAGTACATCAAAGCCTTCCGTCACTTCTCCAAAAACAATATATTTGCCGTCCAAATGCGGACATCCTCCGATAGAAGTATAGGCTTCGCGCTGTTCGGGCGTAAAGATCAGATGTCCCGGCGTGGCGTGTACAACTGAATCAACTTTAGCATTAATACTTATAACACGCTGATTATAGGCTTGTTTATCCGTAGTCTTGAGTGAATCCATTTCTGTTTTAAATGGATAATAAAACAACTCCATCGCCTTTTTGCGGGCTTTCTGGTTTGTGGCAAGTTCAAGGGTATCCAACTGTCCCGAAGTATATATTTTACCCTGAACAATAAAGAATTGCGACATGTCCGACTTGTTTTTCGGATTAATGCTTGCATCTTGCCTTGGAGCGGCCAAAGCGCCTTTTTTATGAAAATACTCCTCATTGTTTTCCGGCATGATTTCCGCATTGCGATCACCTGCGCCAATACGCGCACCGGGGGCGGCATTGCGTGAATCGGGCGATCCGCCCTGGATCATAAACTCAGGAATAACGCGGGTAAACAGCGTCCCGTTGAATTGCCCCTGTTTTACCCGTGCAAGAAAAGTACGGGTGTGGTTGGGAACATTATCATAGAGTTTGATTTTCATTGTCCCCAAGTTCGTTTGTATTTCCACAAACGTTTGTGCTTTAGCCGGTAAGCTAAAAATCACAAAACAAAACAGGATTAGGATTGACAGTTTCATATTCGATATTTTTTAATTGACCGGTAGTCGAAACGGACAAACAACAAAAGAGTATAAGACCGCCTGAAATGCAGTTTTATACTCTTCTATCAACAACAAAATCAAAGTATGCCGGTGTCCTTCAGCACCTGATTCACCTTACGCGTAGCGTCGGCAGAGGCCTGGAAGGCTTCTTTTTCAGCTGCATTAATCGGAAATTCCACGATCTTTTCCCAACCGCCCTTGCCAAGCAGCACGGGAACGCCGATGACAAGGTCTTTCTGTCCGTATTCGCCTTCAAGCAGGACAGCGCCGGGGATGATCCGTTTCTGGTCGTTGATAATCGCTTCGACCATACTTGCGGAAGCAGCGCCGGGAGCGTACCATGCTGATGTGCCGAGCAAGCCGGTCAGCGTCGC
>JAISUI010000119.1 GCA_031272155.1 Tannerella sp.
GTGCAAAGGTAGGTATTCTTTCTCTTCCCGCCAAATCTTTTGACTACTTTTTTCAAAGTTTTTTTTCATCAATAAATCAATGCGCAGAAAATCAATGGGTAATGATTTGGGAAAAAACAAAGAGGTCGCCCGACAAACAAGCCGGACGACCTCTTTTTATTTCTCACAAAAACCTTAATCAGGCTTTTGCCGTATTAAGCGTAAGCGTCTTTTTAATCTTTCGCCTCTGGATTTCGTAGGCGATTGGCGTTGCCACAAACAGGGTGGAATAGGTTCCGACTACAATACCCAACAAGATGGCAAACGTGAAACTGCGAATCGTAGCGCCACCCAGCATAAATATACACAGCACAACGACAAATGTAGAAATCGAAGTATTAAATGTACGCGCCAGCGTTGAATTTAACGCATCGTTAATCACCTGATGCCTGTCCCGCTTGGGATAAGTCTGAATGGTTTCCCGGATTCGGTCAAAGACAACCACCGTATCGTTGATTGAATAACCGATGACTGTCAGGATTGCCGCTATAAACGTCTGATCCACCTCCATGGAGAATGGCAGAATCTTCCACAATAATGTATAGAATGAAATGATGCATAACGTTGTTGCAAGCACGGACACAAACACGCCCACCGAAAAAGCCACATCCCTGAAGCGAACCAAAATATACAAAGCCATACAGAACATGGAGAAAATCACAGCGAGCAGAGCGCTGTTTTTGATGTCGTCGGCCATACTCGGTCCTACTTTCTGGGAACTTTGGATATAGGTTTCCGTGAATTGCTTCAGTGTTGTACCTTCCGGCAAATGATTTTGCAATCCGGCAAACAGTTTCTCATAAATTTCATCGTCCACATTCGGATCCGAATCTGCAATTTTATAATTGGTAGATACGCGCACCTGGTTCTGTGTAGTGATCGTAATTACGCTCACGCCACCGTCGAACTCGCTGCTCAGCGCCGAACGGATTTCGTCTGTTTGTACAGGATGGTCAAAACGGATGATGTAATTGCGCCCGCCCGTGAAGTCAATGCCGTTATTTAATCCAATCGTATTGATAGAAATAACACCCAAGATAATGATCAACAGCGGTATCAGGTATCCCACTTTCCGTTTTTCAAGGAACCCGAATTTCGGATTTCTCAGGAAGTTTCGCGATACAGGCGTTGTGAACGTAAGGTTCTTCAGTTTATCTTTTGCCAGCAAAGCTTCATAAACCAAGCGCGTCAGGAAGACAGCAGTCAGGAACGAAGCAATCAAACCGATGATCATCGTCGTGGCAAACCCACGGATAGGCCCTGTGCCGAAAATGAACAGCACAATGCCCGTGATAATTGTAGTCAGGTTTGAGTCAAAAATGGCGGAAAACGCATTGCTGTAACCATCCGCAAGGGCTTTGGCCAAGGCTTTTCCCGCATGAAGTTCCTCCTTCGTGCGTTCATAAATCAACACGTTCGCATCCACCGCCATACCCAGCGTCAGCACGATACCGGCAATACCCGGCAGCGTCAGCACCGCCTTGAACGACGCCAGAATACCCATCGTAAAGAAGATGTTCAGTATCAACGCACCGTTGGCGACCATTCCGGGGATCACACCATAGATGGCGCACATATATATCATTAATATAACAAGTGCAAGGATAAAGGAAATAAATCCTGCGGTGATAGCCTCCTGGCCCAGCGAGGGACCTACGACATCTTCCTGAACGATTGTTACGGAAGCGGCCATCTTACCGGACTTCAACACATTAGCCAAGTCTTTCGCCTCTTCGGTAGTGAAATTGCCGCTAATCTGCGAATTACCGCCGGTGATTTCATCATTGACGCGCGGCGCAGAATAAACCATACCGTCAAGTACAATCGCAATGCAATTGCCGATGTTTTCCTTTGTCAGGCGCGCCCACTCCTTGGCGCCTTCCGCATTCATCTTCATGGTTACCAGCTGTTCCGTAAGTCCTATTTTTTGCTGCGAAAAATCGGCCACCGCATTGGTAACTACGTCGCCGCCCAGCGCCGGTGTTCCGTCGCGGTTGGTCACTTTAATCGCGTACAATTCATAGAAATTTTCATCCGCCTGCGACGGTTTCACCGACCATTTGAATGCCAGATTCCTCGGCAACACGGCCTTCACCTGCGGCATATTCAGGTAATCCATCACTTCCTGCTGGTGGTTTTTCATTACATAACCGACTACAGGTCCCGGGATGATCTGCGAACTTGCAGGATCTACATTCAGGTGCAACTTGGCAAACAGTGGATGCTCTTTTTCAAACTCCTCACTCGTCATATCCCGGTTTTCTTCTTTATTCTCACTTTGGTTGTCTTCGAATTGCGACAACAACGAATCGGCTTCCGAAACAGTTGACACCGATTCAGGCGTAACTTCATCTGCAGCCTCCTGTGCCGTCGTTTCCGAACGGGTTGAATCCGCGCCGGACACATCGGCTTTCCTGATTTGCGCCAGCACCTGGTCGGCAGTGATTAACTGCTGATAGATAGCGGTCAGTGCATACGTTTCCCAAAATTCAAGGTTGGCGCTTCCCTGCAACAGCTTACGAACACGCTCCGGTTCTTTCACTCCCGGCAATTCCACCAGGATACGTCCGGCCGTTTCCAGGCGCTGGATATTGGGCGACACAACACCAAACTGGTCAATACGCGTGCGCAATACATTAAATGAATTGTCAATCGCACTCTTCAGTTCGTCACGCAGCACAGCTATCACCTGCGCATCCGTACTTTGAGGCAAGATTCGATCTTTCAACTCAAACGTACTGAATATCGCAGCAAGCGGCGCACTGTCCAACTTCCTGTATTCCTCGACAAACATGTCAATGAAATCTCCCTGGCGTGCATACGCCAAATCAAGCGCCTTGTTGAAATTCGGATCCTGGTTATGATTTGAAAGTGAGCGTATTACATCGCGCACGTTCAACTCCAGCACCACATTCATACCGCCTTTCAGGTCAAGCCCCAGCGTCACTTCCTTTTCGCGACATTCGCGCAGCGTATAGCCCAGCCATACTTTCTCTTTCGACAATGAGTCCAAATAAAAACTCTCTTTCGCCGCATCTCCGTTTGCATACGCAGCAGCTCTTCTGTTATAACGCCCTGTTACAAAAGAAAAAGACAGATAAAAAAGACACACTAACGTAAGCAATATGGAGAAAACTCTCACTAATCCTTTGTTTTGCATTTTGAATCTATAGATTTTAATTATTTTAATATCTCATTTTTTCAGGGTGCAAATATAGTCTTTTTTTTATTGCCAACATACATATTGTTTATTTATTTTATATATGTATTTTTTTAATCGGTATAAATCAGGGGAATGAAACCGTGACACAGCGCAAGTTCAATCAGTATATGCAACTAAGGTTAAAAAAAATCGTACCTTTGCGCAAATTTTTCGGATGAAGTTTAAACTACAACATACAGATACGCAATCCGGGGCGCGGGCGGGGTGCATCACGACCGACCACGGAAGCATCGAAACGCCGGTTTTTATGCCCGTCGGGACACAGGGCGCCATTAAAGCCGTACATATCAGCGAATTGAAAGACGACATTCGTGCGCAGATTATGCTGGGGAACACGTATCATCTTTATCTTCGTCCCGGATTGGACACGCTTGAGAAGGCCGGAGGGCTGCACCGTTTTTGCGGTTGGGAGAAACCGATATTGACAGACAGCGGCGGTTTTCAGGTTTTCTCGCTGGCCGAAAACCGCAAACTGAGTGCGGAAGGCGCGGAATTTCGTTCGCATATTGACGGAAGCAAGCATTTTTTTTCGCCCGAAAAAGTGATGGACATTCAGCGCGTGATCGGTGCAGATATCATTATGGCGTTCGACGAATGTTGTCCGGGCGATGCGGATTACGGTTATGCAAAAAAATCGCTGGAATTGACGGAACACTGGCTCGACCGCTGTTGCCGGCAAATAACGACGACAGCGCCGCTTTACGGCTACGAACAGTCGCTGTTTCCGATTGTACAGGGCTGTGTATATACGGATTTGCGAATCCGTGCGGCGGAACATGTCGCCGGAAAAGAAGCGGATGGCAATGCCATCGGCGGACTGGCCGTCGGCGAACCGACCGAAAAAATGTATGAAATGATCGAAGTAGTCAACCGGATTTTGCCGACCGACCGACCGCGTTACCTGATGGGCGTTGGCACACCGGCTAACCTGCTGGAAGCCATCGGACGGGGCGTGGATATGTTTGACTGCATCATGCCGACGCGCAACGGACGCAACGGCCAGTTGTTTACGCGCAACGGAACGGTGAATATGCGCAACCGGAAATGGGCGGACGATTTTTCGCCGGTGGATACAGACGCATACACCTTCGTAGATATGCTCTACAGTAAGGCGTATCTGCATCATCTGTTCCGGACGGACGAGATTCTGGCGCTTCAGATCGCATCCATTCACAATCTGGGCTTTTACACCTGGCTGATGCGGGAAGCCCGTTCACAGATTCTGGCAAACCATTTTGTCGAATGGAAAAACAGCATTATCAAACAATTATCGGAACGGGTATGAAAGGCAAGCTCTTAAAACGAATTGACTGGTATATCATCAAGCAGTTTATCGGTACGTATGTATTTTCTATTGCGTTGATTATTGCGATTACCGTAGTGTTTGACGTGAATGAACGATTGGATAATTTCCTCAAACCGGAAGTGACGACCCACGAAATCATTTTTGACTATTACGCCAATTTTATTCCCTATTTTATTGGCATTTTCAGCCCGCTGTTCACGTTTATTTCCGTCATTTACTTTACATCCAAATTAGCCGACCGTTCCGAAATCATCGCCATGCTTTCAAGCGGATTCAGTTTCAGGCGTTTGATGTTGCCTTATATCATTTCGGCGTTTATTATCGCTTTGTGCAATTTTTACCTGAATGCATACGTGATTCCGTCGGGCAATATTACCCGTATTGCGTTTCAAAACAAGTATATTAAAAACAAGAAAGTGGAACAGGGACGAAATATCCAGTTGGAAGTTCGCCCCGGAATATTTGCCTATTTTGACATCTATAACGCTCCGGCAAAGATGGGCTACCGTTTCTCGTTAGACCATTTCGAGGACAAGGAGTTAGTATCGCGACTTACGGCAAATTCCATCCGCTATGATTCGTTATACAACTGGACGATAATTGATTATACCATTCGCGACTTTGACGGGATGCACGAATATATCACTACCGGTTCGCGCAAGGATACGGTACTGACGTTCACGCCGTCCGATTTTCTGATTTCCGAAAACGACTGCGAAACGATGAGCAGTCCCGAACTGGGTCGCCATATTCGACGCCAGAAACAACGGGGCATCGGAAATGTTCAAATCTTTGAAATTGAATATTATCAGCGTTATGCAACCATCATGTCCTTTTTTATCCTGACTTTGATAGGCGCATCGCTTTCGTCGCGCAAAATCAAGGGAGGCATGGGGTTGAACATCGGTATCGGCATCGGGCTGAGTTTTGCATATATCCTTTTCACAAAAGTATCGTCATCGTTTGCCATCAGCGGGGGAGTTCCCCCTATGATTGCTGTCTGGATCCCCAACCTGCTCTACCTTTTCATTACTGTTTACCTCTATCGTCAGGCGCCCCGATGAACGGCTGCCCTCCCGATGGATTTCGTCAAGCAATCGCTGTTTGACGCGCTCAAAACTGTCGCGCAGTTCGGGACGAACAGGATGCGAAGGCGGCGATTCCATGCTGAGCGGATTGACAGGCCGGCCATTCTTATAGACGCGGAAATCAAGATGAGGACCGGTTGAAAGCCCTGTTGAACCCACATAACCAATCACTTCACCCTGCATAACAGACGAACCGACAGCGATGCCTTTGGCATACCCACGCAGGTGCATATAGGATGTCGTATAGACACTGTTGTGCTGTATTTTCAGGTAGTTACCTCCTCCCCCACCCTCGAATCCTTTGGCTATAACCTTGCCATTGCCGATGGATTTGACAGGCGTTCCCACAGGCGCGGCGTAATCAACGCCGTGATGGGCGCGATATCGTTTGAGGATCGGATGGAAACGTGCGTTGGTAAAGCGTGACGTGATGCGGAAAAAGTCTAACGGCGCTTTCAGGAAGGCTTTGCGGAGACTCTGGCCGTCGGCGTCGAAAAACTCGCGCACGCTGTCCTGTACAAACGGCACGGCGACAAAATCCCGCCCCTCGTGCGTAAAAACAGCGCCATCTATAGAGGCAATATTCAGGGGAATGGTATCATCTATAAACGCCTCGGTATAAACAACTTGAAAAGAATCGTTCTCCTGAAGAGCAAAGAAATCTATCTGCCAGGCAAAGACGTCGGACAGATGGATGGCAAGAATCGGGTCTGCGCCACGGTCGCGTATCACATTCCAGAGCGACGACTTGACGCTGCCGTCCAAATAACGTTGCCGGAGCGTCACTTCCTTGCGATAGAGGTATGCGCCAATGGGCGGATACGAAAGATCAATCACTACATGGTCAGTGAGCGATTTAGCGAAGACGATATACCGGATTTGCGGATCTTCGTCGCGCGTAGTCAGGGAATAATACGCATTTCCCGCACGCAGTTTTTTAGGATCGAGCAAGTCGCCTGCCGTATGAACAATACTGTCGCTGAGCGACAACAATCCCAACTGGTTAAAGATATACGAAAGATTTTCTCCCGATTGGACAGTGTGATAATTCACATCCAATGAATCAACGCAAATATCACAAAAATAAGCGCTTGTATCCACAACGGACGCATAATTGTCCGTCGCCGGCGGTATTTTTCCGGGTTTACACGACGCAAACCATGTAACTAAGACAATAGTGCAGCAACATGCTGCAAGTATTCGTGGCAGTATCATTTTTCCTTTCATGGTGCAAAAGTAACAAAAATCAATCATTCCTGCACAAAAAAAGTGCGTCGTATTGCATTATGCGCTTATGTACAGCGATTTACTTTAAGCATCACGTTTCTTTAAACCACAATTTTAACATTTCATCTACGTAAAATTACGTAGATCAGGGGGGTCAAAAATACGTAATTTTACGTATTGACAGGCATTGAATAGCGTCGTAACTTTGCTGCGTCAAACATTAAATAAAATGATTATGAACCAGATTACGAATTTTTGTACAGAATGTGGCGCCGAACTGCCCGAAGGCATGAAATTTTGCGCCAACTGCGGCAAGCCGGTAAGCGCCCCGCATACACCGGAAACCCCAGCAAACCAGACGGTTCCACCACCGCCACCACCTGTTGTAACTGCGACGGCTCCACCGCCGCCGCCCGTTGTTACCGCGACGCCCCCACCGCCGCCTCCACCCCCACCGCCTGCGGTCAATAAGCCCGTGGTTAATGAACCGCCTGTTGTCAAGCCCAGCGTTAGTGAGCCGGTCAAGCCCACAATTGCTGAGCCTGCCGAACCAAAAGAGCAAATGCCGCCACGAGGCAGCCGTTACCGTCCGATAGGCACCTGGGGCTTTATCGGGACATTTATCCTGCTCTCAATTCCCATTATTGGGCTGATAATGTGCTTTGTATGGGCATTTTCCGGCTCGGCAAACCTCAACCGCCGCAATATGTCGCGCGCTATGCTGTTCTTTATGATTCTTAGCGTGATTTTGGCTATTGTGCTGTTTATCTTCGGCGCGACCTTGACGCAGCAGTTTAGCCCCTACTTAGACAAACTGCCATGGACAAGCGCTCAGACCGAGACGACGGAAACAGTATCCGACGATGAAAACTACGGCATATTCAGCTCATTTTCAGATATATTGAGCGGGCTGTCGGGAATCGTTTCATCCGCAGGAAGCGATGGATTATCCGGCGATTTGGTTACTGATGAAAGTGTAACGGACGAAAGCGAGGCGGACACGCAAACCGCCTCCGCCGACGGTCTGGCTTGGATTGACGGCAATTTCAAGGTAACGTATGAAGTGGATGAAGGCGCAGGCATGAGCGCGTTTATGAACACCGGCGACCAGATGCGACTGAACATCACGCTCGTCAAGGTCGGCGACGTGCTGTTTGAAGACCGTACAAACGCCGTTGGACAAGCGCTTTACCTCTACCGCGTGGAAGACGGCAAAGTGGCGAGTTACATCTTCAATACAAACAAGAAAATCGCCATGCGCAAAGAAACTTCGCACTCAAACCTCGCCGAAAGCGCCCGCTCGCACCTTGCAGGAATTTGTAAAGCCGTTCAGAAACGCAATAAGTACGAGAAAATCGGCGAAGAAGAGGTTGCGGGCTTGCGTTGCACCGTCCTGAGGTTAGAACAGAAAGCCGAAGACAATGAGTATGCAAAACTCGCTCAGGCGCTTGGAGGCGAAAAAGCCGCCGGACTGACAAAGCAGTTGAGCGCTTTTTCCGGCACGGCAACGATTTATGAATCAATGGATTATCCGGGAACCATCCTCCGTCATACCGTACAAATCGGCTCCAAATCGGCGTCGGACATCCTGAAAGTGTCGTATTTTCGCCCCTCCGCAGCCCTCTCGGATATCCCGTATGATATTGATATGAGCCATTATAGCTTGCAGTGAGAAAACATAACTAATGAATAATTGGTGCACGGTGTAACGGTACACGGTTGGACGGTTAAATCGTGTGCCGCAGGTACAAAATATGATGCACATAGCGTACTCCGCAAGTGGAGCAAGCTTTGACGGCACGCAACATCATTGAGACTCAAACCGTAAGAATCGTTGTTGATGTTGAGGGACACCAGGTAATTCTGTTGTTAAGGAAATTTTTCTTCAAAAATCGTACAATATCAAAAACTCTTCTTATCTTTGCCTCGTGAATCAACAAGAAAAATGTTATGGTTATAACTATAGACAAGACGACAACGACAAAAGATTTGACTGACCGACTTAATAAAATTCGCACCGAAAGGATTAAATCAGGCAAACCCCGTATGTTGAAATATTTCGGTCTTATGCCAAATATCGGCGACGGTCTCACGATTCAAAAGCAACTGCGTGATGAATGGGATTGACTGCTATTCAAAAGCGACTTTCATTAGTAACTGCAGATACTGACTTTCAAAAAATCACAGAATTAGATTTGATTCTCATATCATTATAGCGTACCCCTTGTGATATTGCGAATATCCCTGTCCTACTAAGAGAACCTCTATATAATAAGGTTTTTTATAGGGGCAGTTTTTATTGGCGCAGCTTTTATATACGCACCCTTCCCCCCCCCTCTCCTGTGGAGAGGGGCCGGGGGTGAGGTGGCTGTTGGAGAGGCGCCAGGGGTGAGGTGAAACAAAGAAGGCCACCCCCCTTCAGGGGCAGCCTTCTCCACATCCATTTTATAATTATAAATTAAGAAATTGTTTTATTCTACCGCAACTTTCGTAGCCTTGCCATCGAGCGTTACGATGTAGAAGCCCGACGGAAGCGCTGTTGCGCTCGTTTCGCCTGCCGCTACTGCAATGCTCTTGATCAGTGCGCCCGAAATGCTGTAAACCTTCGCCGCACCGGCTTTCACTGCGCTGACATACAGTTGTCCTGCGCTGCTCCATACCTTCGCGCCTTCAAGAACCTCGGCCGAAGTGTCGAACTTCACCGTGATGGTGGTCGGCTGCTTCGTAATGTTCTTAACCGTAACTGTATAGGTGCCGTCCGCGTTCTTCACCGGATCTGCAACGATAGCGCCGTTATCGGCTGTTACGATAACCTTCTTGCCGCCCGTGTTTACGGTGAACGTAAATTCGTTCGGTTTGTCGGCCGTCGTATAGTGAACGTAGCCCAGCGGTTTGTCAATGCCAGTAATGCCTTCTACTGCAGGCAGGAGCACCTGACGCGGCTGGCCGCCCGGTACCGATCCGCCGTCGGGAACGAGGTTGTAGGTCACGTAGTCGCAGCTACCCTGACGTTTTACGTAGATCACCGTTGCGTCTGCCGGATAATCGTCGCCTGTCAGTTTCTTACCTGACGTCACTTCCTTATATTCGCCAATGATATGATATTCGCCTGCGGCGTTCGGTTTTGCAAACGCATAATACAGTCCGTTTACATCGCTCGATGTAATAACCACGGCTTCATCGTAATTAATCGTCTTGTCTATTTTCGTTACATGGACATGAGCTGCACTCTTGAATACGTAGCCGCGAAGTACGGTCGTATCTTCCGTTGCACGCAATCCCGGCACTTTTTCAACGCCTGCCCAGATCTGCGCCCAGCCGCGGATTTCGTCAATCGCAAGGTCGGCTGCCGTCGGCACGCCGGTCATGCTTTCGGGAATTTCCGTTCCGATCAGGATTTCCAGTTCGAGCGTAGGAGTGCGTTTGGGCAACGTCATTTCCGTGGGCAGCGGACTGCCGTCGGGACGTGAAACAAATTTCACATTGTCCGTGCGACCACGGTATTCCAACTGCACTTTGCGATCCTGCGTGCTGTCCACCGTGAAGTAAAATACAGCTTTATACACGCATCCTTCCGTCCAGTATGCGCCACGGTAATCATCGTAGGACGAAACCCAATCCGGAGGATTGTTGCCTGCATCACTATCTATGGTCTTGCCAAGGATGGTCGTACGCAATGTACGAGTGCCCGTGCTCACCGTGTCGTCCGGAGTTACTTCACCCGAATACTTAACTTCCCTGTCGGTTTCGATATCCAGTACATCGCCGGCCTTCAGATAGACATACTGCAATACATATCCTGTGCCGGAAGAGACAGTTTTTGTGCCGTCAGGAATTTTATAAGCGCCCACGCTCTTAGCCGCTTCTTCATATTTACCATCCAGGATCACTTTCAGGGGCACAAGCAATTTATCGTCTCTTGTAGCAGTTGTAAATGAATTAGAGGTAAATATACCGCCGCTGATTTCGAGTTTTTTGCCCGTGCCGGGAGTAATCATGCTTGTTGTGATTTCACCGTTGCTAATCTTTATATTACCGGCGGTAGCCACGATGTTAGAAGCAATCTTGGTATCATTACCGGAAATAGTGATATCACCGGCAGTTGCCGTGATAGTTGCCGCAGAAGCAAACGTACCGCCTGAAATAGTAACATTTTTACCTGCCGTTACAGTCTGGTTGATTTTAACATCCTTTCCTGAAATAGAGATGTTCTCGGTTGCGGCTACAGTTCCGTTGAGTACGGCAACTCCTGAAATGGTAACATTCTTGCCGGTGGTACTTCCGACATTGCCACTTATTGTACCGCCGCTAATTTCAATGGTCTCTGCATCTACGGTGCTGGATATAGTACCATCAGCTGCTTTTCCGGCAATCGTCACTTTGGTGACGCCGGTAATTGCACCGCTGACAGTGTACTTGCCATTAAGGGAGATCGTTTTGGCATTAATTGTGGTTATCGTCCCTGCATCGCTGGAATTGATGCTAACAGTTTCAACATCAGCCGTACCGACAGCTACTGCTGAAGCTATTTTCACTTTTCCTTCAATCGTTATTGACTTGGGAACATTTGGAGTAGCGTCAACGCCGATACCGCCGGGAGCTGTCAAATTGCCTTCGCCTTTGATCGTAATGCTTTTTCCGTCAGTGCCTATGATTTTCTTGCCGCTTCCTAACGTCAAATTACCCACCAGATTAAGTGTTGCATCAGTAACAGTAATGTCTCCTACATTACTGAAACCGCCAACAATATCCAATGTTGCACCGGCTGCCACATTAATATTTCCGGTAAACACTGTCCCATCTTCCTTAATAATTTGATGACCCTTCGGAATATTGAGTGGGCTGGTGGTCGAAGAACCCACAAAAATCGTATCCGGATCAGCGGCATTGGCCGACACCGCCATCATTAACATCATCGCCGCGGCTGCGACGCATCCGAGGACACGTTTCATCGCCTGCGAGAGCCGTTTGTTCGTTAAATTTCCCGTCTCGATGCGGGAATCGTTTTTGTGTAAAAAATCTTTGTTCATAGTTTTAAAAATTTTAGAATGATACATTTAATTTATTTTGAATAATGAATTTGCTTGGGTAAAAAAC
>JAISUI010000131.1 GCA_031272155.1 Tannerella sp.
TCTAATCCGTTTTACCCTGTAAAAGTGGACTTTGAAAACCATTCGCAATACGGAGCATACAAGAAAACACGCTATGTAGCATCGGCAACGCGGTTAGTGATGTTAAAGGTGGCGTATCAGTTCGCTTTCGGACGCACATTCAGCGGCAAAACCAAACAACTTAATAACGCCGATAACGATTCCGGCGTGTTGAAAACAGGGAAATAGCGGAAAGTGAGGACATTATTCAACCACTCTTGGATTTAAAAGCCAAAATGAGTCAACCCCGCTAAAGTAAAACCTTTTTTCTCAATTTCCGGTTGGGGCATACCCCAACCGGAAATTTCTTTCTTACTTTAGTTACATTTACTAATTGAACTTACGATACGAATTTTATCCGCCGATTTCCGGAATTTTCAAAAATTTGCTGTATCTTTGTCTGCAATTTTGAATACAAAGCTGTATGGAGCATTATATCGTTTCGGCAAGAAAATATCGTCCGGCGACATTTCAGAGCGTCGTTGGTCAGAAGTCATTGACTACCACCTTAAAAAAGGCTATTCAGGGAAGTAAGATAGCGCACGCCTATCTTTTCTGCGGCCCTCGCGGGGTAGGTAAGACTTCGTGTGCCCGTATTTTTGCGAAAACCATTAACTGCATGAACCTTACGCCGGAAGGCGAAGCGTGCAACGAATGTGAATCCTGTCGTTCATTTAATGAACAGCGCTCGCTGAATATTCACGAACTCGACGCCGCTTCCAACAATTCGGTGGATGATATCCGCAGCCTGACCGAACAGGTGCTTATTCCGCCTCAAATCGGCAAGTACAAGGTATATATCATTGACGAGGTGCACATGTTGAGCACACAGGCATTTAACGCATTCCTGAAAACGCTGGAAGAACCGCCCCATTACGCTATTTTCATCCTGGCGACAACGGAAAAACATAAAATTCTGGCTACGATTTTGTCGCGATGCCAGGTATATGATTTTGCCCGGATTTCGGTGGCCGATATTGTTGAACACTTGCAATATGTTGCGTCGCAGGAACAGATCAACGCCGAGTTGGAGGCATTGAATGTAATTGCACAGAAGGCCGACGGCGGGATGCGCGATGCCTTGTCGGTTTTTGACCAGGTGGCCAGTTTTACGGGCGGGAATATCACCTATCAATCCGTGATTGAAAACTTAAATGTGCTTGATTATGAGTATTATTTCCGGCTTACAGACGCCATCTTGAACGGTGAAGTGCGAAATTGTATGTTGATCCTGAATGAAATACTTGAAAAAGGATTTGACGGACAGCATATCATCACCGGTTTGGCGTCGCATTTTCGTGATTTATTAGTCTGCAAAGATGAATCTACGCTTGTGCTTTTTGAGGTCGGCGCTTCGATTCGTGAACATTATAAAGAAATGGCCAAACGTTGTCCCGACAAGATACTTTACCGCGCGATTGAACTGGCGAACAAGTGTGACTTGAGCTACCGGGAAAGTCGAAACAAGCGCCTTTTGATGGAACTGACACTTATACAACTCTGTCAGTTAACGGATAATGAGGCCGTTGATTCAGACGATAAAAAAAAAATCCTCCGCCCAATCGCTGACTCGTCCGGCGTAAAAAATCCCGCTGCACCCATCACACCGGTCAAAACCGAAGCCGACAAGCCTGAACAAAAAGAGACGCAGCCGCCTGCGGAAGTTCTCGTTTCCGACGAATCATCACAGAAACCGCCATCCACTTCTCTTAAACAATACGTAAACACGAGCAATGAAGCGGATCCTCCCTCGACTGTAAATGAGATGCCGGATGATAAAACGCCTTTTTCCAACGAAGACTTGATCCGTTGTTGGGAAGCGTATGCCGAAAGTCTTGATAAGAAAGCGCACCTGCAAAATACGATGCGTAACTGCAAACCCGAGCTGAATGAAAATTCCCGTTTTATCGTTTCCGTTCAAAATCCTATACAGGAGAGCGAATTGCTCAATCATTGCACAGAAATATTGGACGAATTGCGCAAGAAATTAAATAACAACAGCATACAGATGCGCGTTAATATTGTCGAAATGCAAGAGGCGCCTCCTCTTACTCCTACCGAGAAAAGCAAGGAATTTATTGAGAAAAACAGAATGTTGATTGACCGATTAACAAGTGAATTTGACCTCTCTTTGACTTAATCGCCGGTTTTTAAAAACTGAACGGGATTCTCCACATGTTCATCCAACAGCGCCAACCGGATTACTTCCATCATATCGTCCACATGATGAAACGTCAGGCCGTCCAAGTAAACAGGTTTGATTTCTTCGAGGTCTTTACGGTTTTCTGCGGAGAGGATAATTTCTTTGATACCTGCCCGTTTAGCGGCTAATATCTTTTCTTTAATGCCGCCTACGGGAAGCACTTTCCCGCGGAGTGTGATTTCACCGGTCATTGCCAAATTCTGTTTCACTTTTCGTTGCGTAAACGTTGAAACTAACGACGTGACCATGGTGATACCGGCGCTGGGGCCATCTTTCGGAATAGCGCCTTCGGGTACGTGGACATGCACATTCCAATGCTCAAACAGTTCCTCCTTAATACCAAACTGTTCCGCATGAGCATGCACATATTCCAGTGCAAGAACGGCCGATTCTTTCATCACATCGCCCAAATTGCCGGTAATTGTCAGTTTGGAACCTTTGCCTTTGCTCAGGCTGGATTCCACAAACAGAATCTCGCCGCCGGCCGCCGTCCACGCCAATCCGGTGACAACACCGGCATACTGATTGCCCTGATACCTGTCAAGCGTATATTCCGCCACACCCAGAAATTCTTTCAAATCATCGGGCGTAATCATGCCGGGCGTTTCTTCGTCCGAGGCCAGACGTCGCGCCACGCGGCGCATCACTTTGGCTATTTTCTTTTCCAACTCGCGCACACCGCTCTCGCGCGTATAGGATTCGATAATTTTTTGAATGGTAGCCCGTTGGAATTTCACCTGGTTTTTAGGAAGTCCATGTGATTCCGACAATTTGGGAATCAGGTGTTTAATCGCTATTTCGATCTTCTCCTCAATGATATAACCATTCACCTCAATCAGTTCCATCCGGTCAAGCAAAGGCTGCGAAATCGAATTCAGGTTGTTGGCCGTAGCAATAAACAACACTTTACTCAAATCGAAATCAATATCAAGGTAATTGTCATGAAATGCAATGTTCTGCTCCGGATCAAGCACTTCAAGCAGCGCCGAAGCCGGATCGCCCTTAAAATCATTGCCTACCTTATCTATTTCATCCAATACAAACACCGGATTGGAAGCGCCCGCCTTCTGCAGGCTCTGGATAATACGTCCGGCCATAGCGCCGATATAGGTGCGCCGGTGACCGCGGATTTCCGCTTCGTCATGTAATCCTCCCAGCGAAATACGGACATATTTCCGGTTCAATGCCTCGGCAATGGATTTTCCCAACGACGTTTTGCCTACTCCCGGAGGACCATACAAGCAGAGAATCGGCGAACGCATGTCTTTTTTCAGTTTCAGGACAGCCAAATGTTCAATAATGCGGTCTTTCACTTTTTCCATGCCGTAATGATCCCTGTTCAAAATAGTTTGCGCACGTTTCAGATTGAAATTATCCTTACTGTATTCGTTCCAGGGAAGGGTGAGGATGGTCTGTACATATTGCGATTGCATCGAATAATCAGGCGACTGGGGATGAATACGTTCCAATTTATCCAATTCCTTTTCAAAAACTTCCAGTACGGCCTTGGACCATTTCTTTTTGGCGGCTTTTTCGCGAAATTCCTTTATCTCTATATCATTGATATTGCCACCCAATTCCTCTTGAATGGCTTTCATTTGTTGCTGGAGAAAATATTCCTTCTGCTGCTGGTTGATGTCCTCATGCGTTTTCATCTGGATGGACGCCTTCAGTTCAATCAATTGATATTCGCGATTGAGGATAAACAATAATTGATAGGCGCGTTCTTTCAGATTGTCAATAGACAACAGTTCCTGTTTTTCCGATGTATTGGAAAGAAGATTGCAACACGAGAAATTAATCAGGTACAGACTGTTCTGGTTGTTCCGAATCGAAAAAATCAAATCCCTTGGCGGCTCACCCGAGATAGTCAGCATCTTGACCGTCAAATCTTTGATAGTAGAAATCAGGGCTTCAAATTCGCGATCATTTTTCCGCATGAAGATATCGTTCAGTTGAGAGATGCGTCCGATCAGATAGGGTTCCGTTTCTATCAGTTCATGAAGTACAAAGCGTTTCTTTCCCTGTAAAATAACCGTTGTTCGACCGTCGGGCATTTCCAGAACGCGGAGGATTTCGGCAATGCTGCCGATAGGATAAAGGTCGCTCAGGTCAGGCGCCTCCGGTTCGTTGTTTTTCTGGCATACGACACCTATCATTGTCTTCCGATGAGCAGCCTCGCGAACCAACCGCATGGAAGAGGCGCGTCCGATAACCACCGGCATCGCTACGCCCGGAAACAACACCATGTTCCGCAACGTGAGAATCGGCAATACATCGCCCGTTTGCTCCATTCCTGTCGAAAAATCTTCATCCACGTCACATTCCATCAAAATAGGCATTACAATACCTATTCCATCATCTATTTCATCTTCAGGCTGTTGCAAATATAATGTTTCCCTGTTTCTTATCATATTTTGTTATGAACGTTCATTTTGGCTGCAAAGATACGGTTTTTTTGTGGCAAAAAAACTACTTTTGTGCCCTTTAACAGAATAATGTTCGGGGAGATGTCAAATTCATACTTCAGATTCAAGCAGTTCACGGTGCACCACGACCGGTGCGCCATGAAGGTAGGAACCGACGGCGTATTGCTGGGCGCGTGGGCGAATGTGAGTGATTGCCGGACGGCGCTGGATATTGGCGCCGGTACGGGATTGATATCCCTGATGATAGCGCAACGCAACCCATCGGTTCGGATGGACGCCATTGAAATAGATGCGGATGCTTGTGAGCAAGCGGAAGAAAATATCGCGGCATCGCCTTTTGCCGCTCAAATCACGCTTTATCACGCCGATTTCTGTGATTATGCCTCGACCTGTCGGCAGCATTACGACCTGATTATTTCCAACCCGCCCTATTTTTCGGAGGCTGTGCGGTGTCCGGACAGCCGACGGCAGTCTGCGCGACATGACGACGGACTGCCGCTGTCCGCACTGATAGAGAAAAGCGTCCCCTTGCTGACGCCGACCGGACGGATTGCGCTAATACTGCCTTTTGCGCAGGAGACGGAATTGCTGCAGCAGGCTGAAAAATGCCGGCTTCACTGTATCCGCCGCACCGATGTAATACCTGTGGAAGGCGCAACGCCCAAACGACTGCTGGCGGAACTGGGGACGATTTCGTGCTCTGCCGCCGAAAAAAACCGGTTAATCCTTGAAGACAGCCGGCGCCGGCGGACAATGGACTACCGCCTGATGACGAAGGATTTTTATCTCTATGACTGATGAAAACATGGAAATGCATATATAGGTCAAATTTCAGGCTGTTTTTAAAGATAGCGATTTTGTCGAACTCCATTCGGAGCTTTAGCGAAACAAAGACATTTTTATTATCCGAAAAATACTAAACGCAACAAAACAAAGCCGCGAAGAAATAAACATCGCCGTGTCGATTGCGAATCGGCGTAAAGAAAATTGAACGTTAGTCATCCGACGGTTATTAGCTGGATTAAGAAATACGGCGTGGGTTTAAACCGTGTTCGCGGCATGAAAAAAGCTCGGTCGGTGGTGTTGAAATCGTCCCACTTCCATCAAAGCGGACTGAGCAAAGGGGGACGGGGAAAAATTTTCAGTGCGGATGAGTATTTTGCTTATACCGCCCCTTTCATTTTTTCGATTACCGTTTTTAATTCGGGGAGTTTATTTCGGACAACATCAAAAACGGTTTCAGTATCAATGTCAAAATAGTGATGTACAATAATATCACGCATCCCCATTACTTTTTTCCATTCTATTGAGGGGTAGTTCGCAAGTAGTTTTCCGTCAGTTCTTTTGTCGATATTCTTGATGCTTTCGCCAATAGTACTGATCAGCATACAGGCGCTTTCCAAACGCAACATGCCATCGCTTGAAGTTGCGAAATCGTCGGCGACCGTTATGTTTTCGCAGGAAGTAATAACCCTGTCTATCGCAAAATCAATCTGCTTCAATATTTCGGCAATCAATTTATCGTCAGGCATATATAGCGGTTTTATTGATGTTTTCACGCAAAAAAGGATTCATATTTTCACGCAGACGGACTATATCAACCTTGCGATGGAAAATTTCCTGCAAATCGTCCCGAATGCCAATCAGGAAGAACATGTCGGGTTTACTGATTTCGACGCAAACGTCCACGTCGCTATCAGCCCGATGCGTACCAAGAGCCACAGAGCCGAAAATTCCAATTCGTTCTATGCCGTATTGCTTTGCATGTTCCTGCTTATAACGCTGCAAAACAGTGATGTATTCTCTTGTCAAGTCCATTTCTTCAAAATCTTTCAATCGCAAAGGTACGGAATGATTTCGGAATGAGCAAAAACGGGCGGTTTTTTTTTCAAAAAACGATTATCTGCACTACAAACTGTCGCTTACCCCGTCAAGCCCATTTCTCAATGATATTCAGCATCTTCATTGTGGCTTTGATGGCGGCTACGGTCTGGTCAACGTCCAAGCCACGCGTTTTGAAGTCCTTACCGTTAAAATTCCACGCGATAGTGGTTTGCACCAGAGCGTCGGTGCGTCCGCCTGCCGGAATGGTAACGTTATAATCGACAAGTGTGGGTTTGGGTTTGTCGAGGCGCGTGTAAATCTTCCAGAG
>JAISUI010000082.1 GCA_031272155.1 Tannerella sp.
ATGCGGGAATCGTTTTTGTGTAAAAAATCTTTGTTCATAGTTTTAAAAATTTTAGAATGATACATTTAATTTATTTTGAATAATGAATTTGCTTGGGTAAAAAACGCAGAACGGGACGCCGGAACGTTGTCCGGCGTCCTGTATTCTGCGCGCTCATAATAACTATTAAAAAAAGCGCGATATCCCATCGCTATGCTGCGCCGCCCCTGCTTTGCAGGCGCTGCGTGGCATACCGATACGAGCGCTCCCGCCTGCGATCCGGAACCTGTGCCGGCCTGTACGGGCGCAAAAATGCCACCTTCCCGGTCGGCCGCTTTCGGCAGCCCGTCGGGACGGGAGTTATTATATATATGTAAGTGAGTTTTGTTGAGTGGTAAAACGTCCTTTCGATATAAACCGAATTTCGGACTTGAACCGTCTTTCAAACGTAAATAGCTGGCTACAAGAGATTTACCCCCCCCACCGTTTGTTACCAAACGTTAAAAGGGTGGCTGTCCGTTCGTCCTCCCTCAGGGAGCGACTTAACGGGAAGCCCGACCGGCGCCGGAGATCTATTTCAGCCATTTGTGTCATAACTATCTTTTTTTCGTTATTATGATTATCTATTTTTATTCACAACAAATCGTTATTATGTGCATCCATTTTTTTTTCGTGCACCTAACACGGGGCAGATGTAGGAATCATTTTTTGAATGTGCCAAATTTTTTGGGAGGAAAATTTGTTAAATATCATTAATCGCGCGCAATGGGCTGAGCATCAGCAATTAAAAAATGGTGCACGGTGCAGGGTGGGACGGTGCACGGAACTGGCGGTGCTTCAACCGTGTAAGCGTTTAAGCGTTTAAAATTCAACGATTCAACAGTTTAACGATTCAACCGTGAACCGTGTACCGTTTACCGTGTACCGAAAAAAACCGCGCACCGAAAGAAACCTAACAACCCTTGCCCATCTCAAAAATCCTTCCTATCTTTGCGCCGTAAACCAAATAAATAAAGGAAGATGTACAGACAAGTATTTATACCAAACGAACAAAACCCTTCCGTCATGATGCCGCGCGAATGGTACGGGAAAGAAATAGAAGTGATAGCCTATCCTCTTGTTGGAGAGCGTTACCATCCTGTCCTCCAGTCGCAAGCCAAACGGTTAGAGGCCATCCGGTCTGTCACGAAGGATATTCATCTTGATTTGAGCAAATTTAAGTTTAATCGCGATGCAGCCAATGATTACGATGAATGAAGAATCCTTCGCGTTGGATACGAATATTCTTATCTATATGGAAAGCGATGATTTGCACAAGCGAAGCATTGCCGAAACGCTCTTGTCTTTCAACCCGGTCATTTCTTCGCAGGTAATTTCAGAATTTATCAATGTAACCCGCCGTTTGCGGAATATATCCAAAAGGCAAATCATCCTCGAAGCTGCCGATTTGTTCCGTTATTGCCCGATTGTCCCGACAGACCGTGCCGCGTTGGATTTGGCTGCATTCCTCATTCAAAGGCACGACTTCCAGATTTTCGATGCCATTATTATCGCCTCCGCCCTCGAAGCCGATTGCGAAATCCTTTATTCTGAAGACATGCACCACGGCCTGATCGTGGAAAATCGGCTGAGGATTCTCAATCCGTTTATTCAATGAACCTTCAGCGGTTCAACGGTGCACGAAACTGGCGGTTTCGCTTCAACCGTGTAACCGTTTAAGCGTGTAATCGTTTAAAATTCAACGATTTAACGATTCAACCGTGTAACCGAGTACCATGTTACCGTGTTGCCGAGCACCGTTGAACCGTTTAAACGTTTAAGCGTTTAAAATTCAACAGTTCAACAGTTCAACGATTCAACAGTTCAACGATTCAACCGTGAACCGTGTACCGTTTTACCGTGTACCGAAAAAAACCGTGCACCGAAAGAAACCGAACAACCCTTGCCCATCTCAAAAATCCTTCCTATCTTTGCGCGCCAAAGAATTAAAGATATGGGACAAAATAAAATAAAATACCCTTTGGAACTGGCTACGATGCCGGGGTTTGCAGGCTCGTCGGCTTATTATTTAAGGTATGAAGACCCGCACAACGACAAGGCGCTTGTTTCACGTGAGGCTAACGACTACTGGAGAAATGTGGATCTGTATGTCGGTGGGACGGAACATGCTACAGGGCATCTGATTTACAGTCGTTTCTGGAATAAATTCCTGTACGATTACGGGTATGTGAAAGATGATGAGCCGTTCAAAAAACTGATCAATCAGGGGATGATACAGGGGAGGAGCAATTTTGTGTACAGGGTAAAAAAAGAGGAGGACGGGGATAAGAAATGCGTTTTCGTTTCATCCGGTCTTATTGCCGACTACGACGTTACGCCTATCCATGTGGATGTGAACATGGTCAGCAATGATATTCTTGACATTGAGGCATTCAGGAACTGGAGTCCTGAGTATCATAACGCAGAGTTTATCCTTGAAAACGGGAAATACGTTTGCGGCTGGGCTGTCGAGAAGATGTCGAAATCCATGTATAACGTAGTCAATCCGGATGATATAGTTGAGCGTTTTGGGGCGGATACTTTGCGACTTTACGAGATGTTTCTTGGTCCTGTTGAGCAATCTAAGCCCTGGGATACCAACGGGATAGACGGGGTGTCGCGTTTTTTGCGCAAATTCTGGAATCTGTTTTTCAACGGCGACGTGTTCGAGGTTTCGGACGGACAACCTGCTCCCGATGAACTCAAATCCATCCACAAGCTGATAAAAAAAGTAGGTCAGGACATTGAGAATTTTTCGTTCAACACTTCTGTGGCGGCATTTATGATTTGCGTCAATGAACTGACTGCGCTTAAATGCAATAAGCGGCAGATTCTCAGCGATCTGGTTATAGTTATCTCGCCCTTTGCGCCTCATATAGCGGAGGAACTTTGGCACAGGCTTGGCAATACGACGACTGTTTGCGACGCCAAATTCCCTGATTATAATGAAGATTATCTGAAAGAAAATACGGTTACTTACGCTATTTCATTCAACGGCAAGACCCGTTTCAGTTTGGAATTGCCGGTTGATATGCCTCGTGAGGAGATCGAAAAAGCTGCACTGACGAATGAAAATGCAGCCAAATGGACGGAAGGTCGCCAGCCGAAAAAAATCATTGTTGTGCCCGGTAAAATAGTGAATGTTGTGCTATGAATCATTCTATCAGGAAGATCTATTATCTCGCCAGAGATTATGTGATGATACTGTTGGGCACAGCTATTTATGCCTTTGGTTTCGAGGGATTTATCATATCCAACGAAATAGTGCCCGGCGGGCTGACAGGTGTTGGTTCTTTGATTTATTATATTACAAAAATCCCTGTATCAGCATCTTATGCCGCTTTTAACGTGCTGTTGCTGATTTTAGCTTGTAAGATTCTTGGACGCCGTTTTGTAATCAATTCGCTTTTTGGCATTATCTCACTGACATTCATGCTAATGCTTTTCGAGTGGTTGCTTGAAGGGAAATCGTTGGTAGAGGGCGAGCCGTTCATGTCGGTAGTTATCGGAGGGGCATTGTGCGGCGCGGCGCTCGGCATCATTTTTTCTGCAGGCGGAAGCACGGGCGGTACGGACATCGTAGGCGCCATGGTCAATAAATACAAAAACATTTCTATTGGTAAGGCGTTGCTTTACTGCGATTTTATCATCATTGCTTCTTCCTATCTGATTTTTCACGACATTGAAAAGATAGTTTTTGGTTATGTGGTGATGATTTCCGAAATCTACATCCTTGATCAAGTCCTGAATGCTAATAATCAATCTGTTCAGTTCCTGATTATTTCCCGGAAATATGACGAAATAGCGGCCTGCATCCTTCAAGACCTTAACAGGGGTTGTACGATTCTCGACGGCGAGGGCGGCTATACCAAACAGCCTGCGAAAGTAATCGTACTACTCGCTAAGAAACGGGAGAGTAATACTATCTTTCGTATGATAAAAGATATTGATAATAAGGCATTTATATCCCAGAGCGTTGTGCGTGGCGTGTATGGAGAAGGGTTTGAGAAGATAAAGGGCTGAGTTGCCGGATTTTAGAGTTTGGATTTTAGAAGTTAAATTTTTAGATATGAGATATTTGGCAGTTTTATTGTTCGTGAGCGCATCTGTTATTGCGCAGGACAATTTGGTTTATGTCAATCCGATGATTGGCACGCAGAAGATGGGTCACACTTTTCCGGGCGCCTGCGCGCCGCATGGTTTCGTGCAGTTAAGCCCTGATACGGATACGGTTCCGCATAATATCAAAGGCGTTTATCAAAAGGATGCCTATCGGTATTGCGCCGGTTATCAGTATGATGATCCGACGATCGTAGGTTTTAGCCATACGCATTTGAGCGGCACAGGTCATTCCGACCTCGGCGATATACTGTTGATGCCGGTCACCGGCGAGCCGAAGTTGAATCCGGGCGTTGCGTCGCACCCCGAAACGGGCTATCGTTCACGATTCAGCCACGATACGGAAAAAGCAAGTCCGGGCTACTATGAAGTGACGCTTAGCGATTATCAGGTCAAAGTGGGGCTGACGGCTACGGAACGTGTTGGCGTTCATCGTTATACATATCCGGCAGGCGAGCGCAGGAAACTGATACTCGACTTGTCGCACGGTATCTATAACTACGACGGGAAAACGCTGTGGGCAAACGTGAGGGTCGAAAATGATACCTTATTAACCGGTTATCGCATTACGAACGGTTGGGCGCGTGTGAATTACACCTTTTTCGCAATCACATTCTCATCCCCGATACGATCATACGGATTTGTTGACGGGCAAAAACCTGATTACGAGGGTTTTTGGCGCAAATTCCCCAAAGAGAATTTTCCTGAAATGGGCGGCAGGAAAGTGGTCGCCCGGTTTGAATTTGATCCGTCGGAAACCTTGGAGGTGCGGGTAGCCCTGTCGGCTGTCGGAACTGAAGGCGCCCTGAAAAACCTGCTGGCCGAGACTGCAGGGAAGACTTTCGAGCAGATTCGACAGGAAACGGCCGAAAAATGGGCAAATGAGGCCGCCCGCATAGAAATTGAAGGCGATGAGGAAAAGAAAACCATGTTTTATACTTCGCTTTACCATACCCTGATTAACCCGTCGGTCTATATGGATGTGGACGGACAGTATCGGGGCATTGATCATCAGATACATAAGGCTCAGGGATTTACTAACTACACGGTTTTTTCCGTTTGGGACACCTATCGCGCCCTGCATCCGCTTTTCAACTTGATAAATCGCCAACGAAGTAAGGATATAATCGCCTCAATGTTAGCGCACTATAGTCAAAGTGTGCATAAGATGCTGCCGGTATGGTCGCACAATGGCAATGAGAATTGGTGCATGATAGGTTATCATTCCGTTTCTGTCCTTGCCGACGCTATCACGAAAGAAATTCCTGTGGACAGGGACAAGGCGCTCGATGCGATGCAACACAGCGCCAATACGCCTTATTTCGGCGGGACGGATGAATATGTCAGGCGTGGTTATGTGCCTTTCGACGTTAAAGAAGACGGCTCGTCCATGACCCTTGAATACGCCTACGACGACTGGACGATCTATCACACCGCCCTGATTACGGGAAACGCTTCGATTGCTGAAATTTATAAACAAAGAGCCATGAACTATAAAAATGTTTTCGATCCTTCGCTCGGTTTTGTACGCGCCCGCCTGGAGGATGGAAGCTGGAAAAAGGATTTTAATTTGTTGAGTACTCATGGTCAGGGATTTATAGAAGGAAACTCATGGAATTATTCGTTTTATGTGCCGCACGACGTTCGCGGTTTGATTGGCGAAATGGGTGGCGACAAAGTATTTGTGCGCAGGCTGGATTCCCTGTTTACCATGCACTTGCCGGATGAATTTTTTGCTGAAACAGAGGATGTTACCAAGGAGGGCATTATGGGGAATTATGTGCATGGCAACGAGCCGAGTCACCATATAGCCTATCTTTACGCCTGGACTTCGCAGCCCTGGAAAACGCAGTACTGGGTTCGCGAGATTATGAACCGCATGTACCGGAGCGGAATTGACGGTTTGTGCGGCAATGACGACTGCGGACAAATGTCGGCCTGGTACCTGTTTACAGCCATGGGATTCTATCCCGTATGTCCCGGTTCCGACCAGTTTGTGCTTGGCGCCCCTTATTTTCCTTATTTGAAAATTCATCTTGAAAACGGTAAATCCATCATCATCCGCGCCCCAAAGGTCAGCGATAAAAACCGTTATGTAAAGTCGGTTGTTTTGAATGGAAAACCTTATAATAAGGCGTTTATAACATACGATGATCTGAAGTCGGGCGCCGAACTGACTTTTGAGATGAGCGCTTCGCCTAATCGCAAACGCATATTCAAGGAGGAAGATCAGCCGTATTCAATGACGGAATAATCAGGGAGAAACGGTAGTCAAAGGCGGTTTTATTGAGTCTTCCCTTATGGCGTTTTCTGTTGTTAATCCTTTGGCTATCAATTGGATTCCGGATGGAAGGTTGCCATAGAGTCGTTTGAATGCGTGGACACAGGAAGGAGAAGAAAAGACGATTTTGTGCAGATCGGACAGATTGACTTTGGCGGCGTTGTCATTGAATGTGTTTGTGTAAACAGGAAAGTCCGTCACATGATTTCCCAATGCCCTGAGGCCTTCGGAAAACGACTGCAGACCTTTGTTGGAGCGTGGAAGCAGAATGTGTTTTCCCGACAAATGGTTGTCCCTGAAATAGTTCAAGATACCTTCCGATGATCCGGTTGCCGATTCAAGGTCCGGATAAATAAGACGTTTGTTCAGTTCGGCGGTTGTTGTTTTGCCTACCGACCCGATTTGAATAGAGGCTAATTTTCTTCCGTCAAACCGCATTTCTTTCAGTAAATCAAAGAAATAGCATACTCCATAGCGACTGGTGAAAATGATCCAGTTAAAACGGGCTATATCAATCGTTTGCGTGATCGCAGAGGGAGTAATTTTCTCTATTTTTATCAATGGCGTATGGATTATTTTATCCGGACTGGAGTAACATTTCGCTGTTGTGCCCGTAATAAGCGCAGTTTGCCGGACAGAACCATTTTCAAAACCCACAACCGCCCCAATGATGACCAGTAAAGGCGTTGGGTAGTTTATCACCGAAAACTGCAATTCTTTCAAAGAGGAATAAAATATTTTCTGATCCGGATGTGAAACGTGATACACCAGCGCAACAGGAGTATCTGCATGACGACCTGCCGCAACGAGTTTTTTCGCTATTTCCGAAATCGTTGTTCCGGCCATATAATATACTAATGTATCTGCTTCGGGAATACCGGCGTTGCTTGTTGCATGTCCGGTTATAAATGCAACCGAAGAAGAAATGTCCCTGTGTGTCAGCGGGATATGTGTGAAGGCTGCGGCGGCTGTAGCTGCGGAGATGCCGGGAATCACATTTATTTTGACAAGGCGGCTTTGCAGGTAATCAATTTCTTCGCGTCCGTGAGCAAAAATCATCGGATCGCCTCCTTTCAGTCGCACCGCGTTTTTGCCCGAAATGGCGGCCTGATATACCATTTCGTTGATTTCGTCCTGCGAGTGGCTGTGATGATTTTTACGCTTGCCCACATAGATTTTTTCCGCCTTGAGGTTGCAGGTGAACGTTTTGTCTATCAGGTCGTCATAAAAAATAACATCAGCCTGTTCGAGCGCCTTTTGTCCGGCTATTGTCAGGAGATCTGGGTTGCCCGGTCCGAAGCCGACAAGCGTCACCTCGCCATATTTTTTGCGTACATCCAAAGGCCCGAAGAGGGCTTTTAGCCTTTTATCGCCGATCCTGCCGGTCACGGCCAAACATCCTTGCAGGGCATGTGTTTTGAATGGCAGTATCTGGGAAATTCTGTTTTCCAGTCCAAGCCGCTTGAGCGCACAGGTCGCTACGATAAGCGCATCTATCTGTCCCGAATCAACTAAAGCGATCCTTTCTTCGATTGTGCCACGGATACTGACTACCTCTAAATCAGAGCGTTCTTTTAATAACTCAGCCCGTCGTGCCGCCGAACTTGTGCCAATCCGCGCACCGGAAGGCAGTTGCGATAGAATAAGTTTGTCGCGGCATACTAACGAATCGGTCTTGTCGAAAGCCTCAAACAAGGCCACAACCTCCAGTCCCGGAGGCAACGGGTAGGGTAAATCTTTTGCCGAATGAACTGCCATGTCGGCTTCGCCGTTCCGTACAGCCTCATCCGCTTCGCGGGTGAAAAAATCTCCCGGCACGTTGTCCATCAGAGAGATATGCCTGTTTTTGTCTCCGATGGACTCAGTGGTTGTCAGACGGTAATCCACGGTCGGCAAACAGGAAAAGACTTCCCTGACCTGCATCACGGACAAGGCACTGCTACGGGCAATAACACGTAATGGTTTCATTTTATTTTGTGTTTTGAAAAACGATTGGTGGTGATTCTGCCCGCAATGCTCAGCGCCAGTACAATCAGTGTCAGCAACAGGGCGGCCGCATACGCCCGTTCACGCACTTCGGGAATAGGGCTGCTCAGCTGGAAAAAGACTGATAGCGGCAACGTAGCAGCCGGTTCGTTCAGGTTTGTCGGAATATTATCTGTAAAACCGGCGGTAAACAATACGCCTGCCGCATCGCCAATCGCGCGTCCGACAGACAATAGCGTAGCCGTAGCGATGCCCGGCGCTATTTGACGCAACACAACTTTGCACACTTCCCATCGCGTTGTTCCCAGCGAATAGGCCGCTTCCAGCAGGTCTTTCGGGACAGATTTGGCGACCTCGTCCATCGAACGTACAAAAATCGGGATGATCAGCAGCGTGATAACGATGATTCCACCCAGCAACGACGTTTTCAATCCGAAGAAAATCATCAGGGTAAAAGCAAATGCCCCGTAAACAATGGAAGGAATGCCAAACAGCACATCGAAGGAGAGCCGTGTCAGATATGCCAAATGTGATTTTTTTTTCAGGTAAACATTCATATAGAAAACGATCGGAATGCTGATAATCAACCCTAAAAATGCAGATGACAGCACAATCATCAATGAACCTGCGATGGCATTGAGGATGCCGCCTTCTTTACCCAAATAGAAACCGCCACCCGGCAAACGGCTGACCATCTCCCAGGTTAGTTCCGGAAATCCGGTTCGTGCAATCGTCCAAATGATACTCGCAAAAAATCCGAAAACGACAAGTGTTGCCGCAATCATCAGCAGGTTGAATAATTTTTCTTCAATATACTTTCGTTTCATAACTTGAACTGTTTTTCTACATTTTGCAGGACGATACGGGATATAGCATTGAAAACGAGTATGATAACAAACATGACCAATGCTGCAAACATAAGCGCCGATTCGTACAGGGGAAGCGACAGCATTTCCCCGTAATTATTAGCAATAAGCGCAGGCAACGGATAAGCGCTGTCGAACACCGAGTGGGGTATCTGTACTCTATTTCCGCAAACCATCAGCACGGCAAGCGTTTCGCCGAAGGCTTTGGAGACTGCCAGGACGACGGCTGCAATAATGCCCGGCATGGCTTTGCGTACGACGATCAGGCGAGAGGTTTGCCATTTAGTAGCCCCCAGCGAAGCCGATGCTTCCTTGAAATCATTGGGAACTGTCGAAAAAATTTCAATGAAAAGACTTACTAACAGCGGTATGATCATCACACCGAGAATAATACCCCCGGCCAGGAGCGTGTATCCACTGGTGTAATCAACAAAATGAGGCCCTAACGTGTCGGCTATCCATGGCACAATGATAAGCGTACCCCATAAACCATAAACTACGGATGGTATTCCGGCCAAAATATCAAGTACGGGAAAAACGGTTTTCCTGACCCATGGTCTGGCATTTTCGGTCAGAAACAATGCGGTAAGCAATGCTACGGGTAATGCTATTATGACCGAAATAACAGTTACATATACCGAACTCAAGATGAAAGACAGGAAACCAAATTCGCCGGTCAGCGGACTCCATGCCGAACTTGTCAACAAATCCCAAACGGTATTGTCCTGCAGGATAGCCCTTGATTTATAGTACAATCCCACGCCCATAAGCAACAAGAAAAGCAGGGAAATGACCGTCATAATCAACATAACGTTTCCCGTAATCCGGTCTTTCAGTATTCTTTGCTTAAGCAATGGGATAGCCATCGGTTCAGTTTAATTTTTTTATTTCTGCGTTCAGTTTTTCTTCCGACAATCCGATATAGCCCGATTCCATAACGAATTGCTGTCCGTCAGTAAGTATAAATTTCATAAATTCAATAAGTTCCGGTTTGTTCGGTTTCTCTTTTGTAACCAGATACAAGTCGCGTGCAGGTGGAGAAGGATACCGGTTCTCACTGATTGCACGTATGAGCGTTTCGGATGTTTCGTAAAAATCTTCTTCGGGGTCAATCGTTCCGTTTTCGTTCACATCTATAGGCGCTATAGCCAGACCCGCGAAAGGCAGTTTGTTTTTCTGGTCGTATGCGTAGGCTATGTTGTTGTAACCAATGCCAACACGGTCTTTTTGTACGGCTGATGCAACGCCCGGGTCGCCGAATACTGCCGTTGCATTCAGGTTTTCCTGTTTCTGACCGAACCAGGCGGCAAAGGTTTCGCCGGCTCCGCAGGCGTCAGAGCGGGTAAACACATGCACAGGAAGCGGCGACTGAACACCAAGCGCTTCCCCCCAGGTTTTCAGTTCGCCATTCCAAAGACGCGCCGCTGTAGCACGAGTCAAGCCCTTCCTGCGAAGCGTGGCGAGTTCAGGGTTTCCGGCATTGACAGTCATGACAACGGCATCTTTGACAACCGCAAACGTGAAAGCGCCCTTTTGCACCTCCTGTTCATGCACCTCCCTTGAAACCATGCCTGCATCAACTACTCCTGACAATACATCCGTCATGCCTTTCCCCGCCCCGCCGCCGGAAATGTCAATCTTTACCTGCGGATGGATTTTCTTAAATTCTTCCGCCCACCGGACTGCCATCGGATACAACGCAAAAGCGCCTGATAACTGAATGTGTCCCGATACATTACTGTTCGTATCTGCGTAATTTGAACCGTCTGAACTGTTTTTTTCTCTCGATCCGCATGAAACAAAAGCGCTGAATAATACTGTATCTATCAATAAGATACAAAAAAATATCCTCATGTCATTAAATATTTCTGATTTGCCGCGCAAAAATAGCGTATCACAGCAAATGAGAAAATACCCTGTATATGGTATTTTTATGGGTGGAGGGATACTGATTCTTATGAAGAAAAATAGCTATTTTTCGAGATAGATTTTCATCTGGCACGAAGCGATGAGGTTGTCTTCCGATTTTGTTTCGGCCAACAACAGAGAAACATTCATCACTTCGGAAATGATACTGACGGAGGTGCGCAGTTGTTCGCCGACTTCCGGCAGACGGAAGATGCGGCATTTCCTCACCTCGCCGATATAGCCTGTCGGTGCAGGTTGATGATTGCGCCAGGCCGTGTAGCCGGCAAGCGCCGACGCCGACTGGGCGATGTGCTCAATCAATCCCGGTTCGGTCAGTCGCCTGCCATTGCAAAACAGATTGTCCGCCTGCACGGTCAAACCGGTCAGGGCTTCCGTGTCCGTCCCTTCGTAAAAAGTGTCAAGCATTACCATCGGTTTACGTTGAGGAATGAGCGCCAACACCTCTTCTCCTTCAAAAAGCGCCTGCGCTGTCATCATGCGATTATCCGTTCGTAAAGGAAATCGTACAGGTTGCCGAACGTCTGTATTTGAATGACTTCCGTTCCTTTAATTTTGATGCCGAACGTTGATTCTATCAAAGCAACCATATCCACGAGGCTCAGGCTATCTAATTGCAAGGTGTCCTTGATATTCGCATCGGGATGGATGTCCGATACTTCGATTTCGAACTCTTCTGCCAGTACCTCATTGATTTGATTTGCCAATTCATGCTTTTCCATATTTTGTTCGTTATAATTTATTGTTTATTAAATATTTCGTATTACCAGGGTGGAGTTTGTTCCTCCAAAACCGAACGAGTTGGACAGGAACGTGTTAAAATGTTTCTCCACCCGCACCGCCGGAATGTTCAGGTGCACGGAGTCTTCGTCGGGATGTTCAAAATTGAGGTTAGGTGCGATGAAATCGTTTTTCATCATCAGCATGGAATAGACGACCTCGCTTGCGCCCGCCATCCACATCTCGTGGCCTGTCATAGACTTTGTCGAGGTTGTTTCCGGTTTATGATTGCTGAAAACGTGAGCAATAGCCTTTGCTTCATTGCGGTCGCCTACCAGCGTGGAAGTAGCGTGTGCATTGACATATCCGATTTCGCGGATATCTATGCCGGCCTCGCGGATGGCCATCTGGAGGGAACGGATAGGCCCGTCCACGTTCGGGACGGAGATATGGTCGCCATTGGAAGAAAAGCCATAGCCACAGACTTCGCCAATGATGGGAGCGCCGCGTCGTATGGCCGATTCATAACTCTCAATAATAACGGTTGCCGCGCCGCCTCCCGGCACCAGTCCGTCGCGATCGCGGTCGAATGGACGGGACGCTTTTGTCGGCTCGTCTTCGCGCACCGAAAAGGCGCTGATACCGTCGAAACTGCCTATGGAGAAGGGATTTACTTCCTGCGCTCCGCCACATACAATGCACTCCTGCAATCCGTTGCGGATAAGCAATGCGCCTAAGCCGATAGAATGAGAGCCGCTGGCGCAAGCGCCCGATATAGTCAGGTTGATGCCTTTCAGTTTGAATATGCAGGCGAGGTTCATCGTCACCGTTGAGTTCATGGATTGGAAAATAGCGCCTGAGCCTATCAATGTTGTATCCTTTTTGTCGCGCATGATGTCCACACTTTTCATAACGGCTTCGGCGCTGCTGTCGTTGCCGTAGAGGATGCCGATTTCGTGTTGTTCAATGTAGTCGGCTTCCAGACGGGCATTCGCCAGCGCTTCGCATGTCGCCACATAGGCATATTTGGCCTGTTCAGGCATGTAAACCCGTTGGTTCCGGCTCAAACTGCTTTTCAAATCAGGCACTTCAAGCGATGCCGTCAGCGCCGAACGAAATCCCATCTCCTTTCGAACCGGATCGAAGATGATGCCGGATTTGCTGTTATACAGGGAATTCTTCACTTCGTCAAGGTTTTTACCAAGACATGAATAGATTCCCATTCCGGTGATTACTACTCTTTTTTTCATTTATTTATATCTTCTTTTCTGTCATAAAAACGGTGGTCAAACGTTGATGTAACGCCGTCCGCAATGCTTTTAATTTATCAAGCGTTGTTGTTCCTTTCTGCTTGTGATAATTCCATGCTTGCCGCGTAGAAAGGAAAAATTTCCGGTAATACCATGCAAAAAGTCCCAAAGCAGGCAAAGATACGAAATAGATGAATGCCATCCAAATATTTGCGTAAATCCACATCAAAATAAAGGCTATCGTATAAAACAACGGGATGGTTATTAGCACATTAATTGCAATTGTAAATGAGCCGTAAAACATCCTGTCGTGTATCCGTCGCATGATCCATGCCGGAATGAGATAATTCAAAGCGTTCGGACAGAGCGCAATGAGCCATGCAGGCAATAAAACGAGCAACAAGGCTCCTCTTAATGCTAATTGGCCCAACGATAAAGGTTTATCAAATAATCGGTCATTGATTTTCATCCGGCGAATACCGTCTTCTAAAGTCAAAGCATCCGCATATATTTTACGGACAGTTTCCGGATGATTGGTTTGCGCCTGTTCTAATGCAGCAACAAATGCACGGTCGGACAATAGCCGGTCGGGTAATTTCTTTGCGTCATAGCCATATTGGCGGGCATAATTCACTCCATACGTATTGCGCAGGAAATCAATGGCCTGATAATTTTCAAGATCACGAATATCCAGCATCATGTTTTCGATTTGTTCCCTGACAAGCGCATTCACCTGTCGCTGTGCTGTCCGTGGTTTTGTTTTATACAGTTCATAATAAGGCCGTAATGATACAGGCGTTCCAAATTTCACCAGCGAATCTTCCTGAATATGAAAATAGTCGGAATAATGGTTGCACGATGGCAGGATAAATATATCCGTTTTAAAATCAGTTAATTCTGCTGCTTCAAAGGCTAATTTGGTATATCCGAACGAGAAATTGCCAAGCCAGTGTTTATCCTGATGTCCTGATTCAGGAAACATGACAACAGTCTGTCCCTTCGCCAGTTCGTGTTCGGCTTGTATAAATATTTTTTTGTTGCGTCCAAGCGCTTCTTCCCCTTCAAATTCCATCCGGAAAGCAGGGAGTAACCCAATTCCATACAGGAATTTATTGAAAATCGGATGATACATAAATATGTCGGCGCGGGTGATAAATGCCGGTTTGCGGTCATTTAGCGCAAACAGGATGCCCAATGGGTCGTTCAGGCAGTTTTGATGATTTGAAACGATCAGCAATGGCGTACCGGCAGACGGGATATTTTCCGTTTGCAAGCGGTAAGTATGGCGGTAGTACAATCTATCGTGTATGGGACGGATATACGTTCTAAATACACGGTAGAGAATATGCTGTTTATAAAGTAAGGCTTTTGCCATTGTCTGTATGATTTTTCAGCAAAATCAGCTTTTAATCCCTCTTAAGCATGTGGGCTAAATTTATTTCTAACTACGTTGCATTTAGTAATGGAATTTACGCTATATTTTCACGCTGTCCAAATAAACTGTATCTGGGCAGAGGTCGGCTTCGTTTGCCCACTGTATTGTACCGAGAAAGGGACGCACGGTGTTGAACATCGCTTCGTCGCGCAAATCCCTGAAAATACCTCTGTCCAAATATGGTTTCATATCTAAAACGCCTTCTTCGCCATTCTTAAACCAGAGATGCAGGGTGTAATTCTGCTCTGGTTTTACGTTTGCAACTCTTGGATTCATACTGTTTTATCTTAAAGGTTCAATTTTGAAAATATTTTTTTCATTTGTGGCAAGTTCCCAGTTTGCCATCAAATCTTCTTCATGCAGAATAATCCACGCTTTTACCAACGCTTCTTTTTTTGGCGGCAGACTGCCATCAAGCAAATTGCCGTCGGGAATCGAAAAAGATGCTTTATAATCCTGATACTTCGCGTTAATATGAGGCAGTTTGTGCTCTTTATTATCCCCATAAAACATTGAGATAATTATTCCGTAAAAAATTGATAATGTAGCCATAATGTTCTTTTATATAATTATTCATACTGCAAAAGTAGAAAAATATTTTGAATAGGCAAACAAAATTTTTTGCACATGCGTTTTTTGGATAAATGCGTACTGCCAGTCAGCCATCTTTTTTATACAAAACAGTTTTACGGTATTATTGATGTAAAATAATGTATATCAACGCTTAAGTTGATTTTTTAATTTCTTGTCGAAAGTGAATATTGTGTAGCCATCTATCTTGAAATAGCCTGTAAGCAAGCAATCTACAAAGTCCAAGCTTGTGGAAGAATAAACTTGCATGGCATGACGTACAACGTCTTGATGTTCAACAATGACGTCGTTTGATTGCGATATGTCTGTGATAATCCGACATATAATGCTGCGTTCTAAAGAATAGACCCTGTTCAGCACATAGACTATCTCGGCAATCACTTCTACTGGAATAAAACAGACGTTCTGCGAGAGTTCAATTTCGACTTCGTCTGCCATTTCCTTGTTGTCCTGCAAAATATATCGCAGTATTGCGTTAGTGTCTAATATTACCATACTTTTCTTCGACGTTATTAGCCCATGCTGATTTCTCAAGTTTCGCCAACTCTGGATTGGCATACTCTTTCAGTCTGCCTTTCATGCTTCTAAACGAGTTGGATTCATGAGAAGGTTGCGAAATTGGTAAAACAAGCACCTCTACCTTAGTATTTTGCGATGCCCAAGGCAAGTCAATTATCGGCGACAACATTCCTGCGGTCATGATTTTTCTTACAACTTCCATATTTTTTACTTTAAATCAGTGACAAAGGTAGGTATTATTTTTTTGAATTTTGCAATTATTTCAGGGGAAAATATGTTTGACGGCTATTTCTGCAAATCAAAAAACGGGTACTGTCCAAACCGTGAACTCGGTGAAATTGTAGTATCGGTGAAGGTGCCGATACTAATTGAATTTGCCTGGCCGCACCCTGCGAAGGATGCAGTCAGGCATAGAGCATCGGACGTCTGCGACTTACTTTTTACTTGTCGAGCCACCGGCTATTTTCAAGGACTTTCCGCTGATAAAAGTCTAATCCACATCTCAGACTTATCGTCTTTCTGATTTTCGGAACGTTTTTTGCCGGTCAGCATTTTCATCAGCCCGCCAGAAGGCAATGTCTGACCTATCCATTCTTTTTTGATTTCAAAGATTTCAGTCAGGCAGCCATTTAGTCGTAATAGCGGAATCTTCGTTATACCTGACTGAATCTTTGTGGATTATACTTACATAATACTTTTATATCAACAGGTAAATCTGTCAAGACAGTAAGATAGCAAAGCGCCAAATGCAACAAGCGTTACATCTTCACACCAACCAAGGAGTTAGAAGTTTAATTTTAATGAAAGACCGTAAACGGCTTCTTTCTTTTGTAATCGTAATAACCTTTCTCCCCAATCACGATTCCTCTATCTTCGATCGCATCCTCATGTTCGTTATTAACAACAAAGACATCTTTGTCACCATCTTCGTATTTTATCATGAATATTTCTGATTTTCGGATGTAGTAGGTAGGTCCGTTTCTGTGGTCGAATTTTTTGTATTTAACATCATTTGTGCCTACTTCCAAAACAATCGCTTCTATTTCATTGCCATTCATTTTGATGATGATATCTTGCGCTTGCATTGTGCCAACATAACTAAGCATCAGTAAAAGCGACATCATCAGTACATTAATCCTACTTTTCAAGGTTTTCGGACAAACCCCGTTTTTTTGAATGGTCTCTGCCTCCATTACTCTGCTTGTGCAACAAATTATTCGTAACATAATGATATATTTTTAGTTAATAATATTTCTTTGTTTAATGCAGGACATAAAAATAGCGTGGAAAACAACCTGTCTGAACTATCAGGTTTCCACGCCTATCCGTATCCAACAAGCCGCTCCACGCCGATGCACGGCACTTCACTGACCTTCTTCTTGATACGGAAACCCGAAAAGGGTTATTATTTGTGGAAAATGATAGTTCAAGAATAGCAGCAAAATCGCTATTTATATATCTGTTGCGTAATTAATTACGCTGTTACTTTTACCATAGGCAAAAATCGTTTTCGTTTATAAGTTCGGTGCAAATATAACGAATGTTTTTTACATGCAAGAATTTTGGCAAATATTTTTTTGCACATGCGTTTTTTTGGATAAATGTGTACTGTCAGCCTGTAAATGTAAAAATAAAACCGTACCTTTGCAGCTGTTAAAAACAGTAACTACATGAAACAAACATTATACCGATTATTTGAACATCAGTATCTGTACCGCGACGAGGCGCGTACACTGTTGCAGAACATCGCAGAGGGAAAATATACCGAAGCGCAGGTGGCGAGCCTGATCACGGTGTTCCTGATGCGCAGCATCTCTGTGGATGAGTTGAGCGGCTTTCGCGACGCGCTGCTCAAAATGAGTTTGGCGGTTGACCTGTCGGACTACCCGTTTATCGACATCGTAGGGACGGGCGGCGACGGCAAGAACACGTTCAACATCTCGACGGCGGCATGTTTTACTCTTGCCGGCGCGGGCTATTACGTTGTGAAACACGGCAATTACGGGGCAACGTCGGTCAGCGGCGCCAGCAACGTGATGGAGCAGCACGGAGTGAAGTTCACTACCGACGTCAACCTTCTGCGCCGTTCGATAGAGACAAGCCGCATCGCTTATCTGCACGCGCCGCTGTTCAACCCCGCGCTGAAAGCCGTCGCGCCGGTGCGCAAAAGCCTTGCCGTGCGCAGTTTCTTTAACATACTCGGACCGCTTGTCAATCCCGCAAAACCGCGCTACCAGCTGCTCGGCGTTTACAATCTGCCCCTTGCGCGGCTCTACACCTACGCCTATCAGGAGAGCGGCATACGTTTTGGCGTGGTGCACAGTCTCGACGGCTACGATGAGATTTCGCTCACCGGCGAGTTTAAGGTCTC
>JAISUI010000091.1 GCA_031272155.1 Tannerella sp.
CTTGTCCGCATCGAGACCAAAGCCGGACACGGCGCCGGTAAGCCCATCAGCAAAGTAATAGACGAAACAACCGATACCTACGCCTTTGCGATGTACAACCTCGGAATGACTTTAAAATAAAAATACTATGAACAGACGAGATTTTATGAGGCGTTCGGCAATAGCGTCGGGCGCAGTGTTATTACCTAAAGCGGTTTTGGGCGAGACACAGTCGCGCAAATCGCAGTTTACTTTGTGGCAACTACCTCTGCACCAGAACCATTCGCAGGGCAACTCTTACGTGTTCCGCACTGCTAAAGGCAAAGTGATAGTGATGGACGGCGGAGTAGCGCCCGAAGCGGGCTATCTGCGCGGCTTCCTTGCGGCGCTGGGCAACGATGTGGAGGCATGGTTCCTGTCGCACCCGCACGCCGACCATATAGGCGCTCTCAACGAGATTCTGAAGAACCCCGACGGCATAAACATCAAATCTATCTATCATTCGGAGTTTTCGGAAGAGTTCTACAACAAGGTTGAGCCTGACAGCCGCGCCCTGACGGTCGATTTCTATGAGAACCTGAAAAAGACGCCCGCGCAGGTTACAGACGTCAAGACGCCCGGACTGACGGTCGAAATAGACCGAGTTACGTTTAAAATGTTATCCGTTAAAAATGAGGAGTTTACTAACAATGCCTACAACAATTCAAGCATGGTGATACGGGTATCCGACGCCGCACGGTCAGCAGTGTTTCTCGGCGATGCCGGCATAGAGGAAGGCGACAAAATACTTGCGAGCGCCTACCGCAAGGACTTGGATTGCGACTACCTTCAAATGGCGCATCACGGTCAGAACGGCGTGAGCAGAGATTTTTACCGGACGGTGAAATTTAAAGCCTGCCTGTGGCCTACCCCAATGTGGCTGTGGAACAACGACCCCGGAACAGGCTATAACACCGGTATTTGGAAGACCGTAGAGACCCGCTCATGGGTCAAGGAAATAGGCGTCGAAAAACATTATGTAGCAGCAGAAGGACTTTTTACTTTATAAAAGATAGTCTTTGCCCTGCTGCTCTCGGTGGTAGCAATGGTGGTCGGGAGTTTGATGAAACAACGAAAAAGATAGCGCCTTTAGAAGCGGTCGAACGTGTAAGTTATACCATCCACTTTGAGGACAAGGTGTTTGCCGTCAATCTTTTCAACGGTAAACAGACGTTCTTTTTCCGGCCAGTCGGTTAGCGGAAGAAAGTCCTGCACCGGACGGCTATACGAAAACATTTCCAGATGAAGGGTATGGGCATCCGGTTGGGTCTTATAACCATACTGAGACTTATAATCATTGGATTGGCGGTCATATATTTGATACATAAACAGGGATTCCGACTGGAAATTATACCATACCGTATCCACACGGGACACACTGGCGCCCTGTTCAATCGTTTTCAGTTGCCATTTTCCTTTCAACAAATCACTGACTTCATCCCGGCAGGCCGTAGCTGTCAGGATGATGATACAGCCAATAATTCCTGCAATTCCTTTTCGGTTCATACTTTTGACTCCTGTTACTTCAATTCGATTTTTACCAAATCTTCAATCTCTTCTCCTTCATGGACGAAACGAGCTAATGTATAGACTGTTCCATCATCGCCCACAGCAATTGAATTGACATAGGTTGGAATATCGCCGTTTTCATAAAAAACAGGCCCGTGGTCTTTGTATTCTTTTTTCGGAATATTGAACGTAACCAAATGCAGGTTTTCCAGTCCGCGGGCTGCTCCCATCGCGATTTTGTCCACTCCTTTCACCCGTTGGCCGTCTTTGTATATAGGCCCTCCTGTCAGATAGTAAATGGTTTGGTCTTTACCCAATGTAAATCCCAGGTAACCATAACTGAACTGGTCATACATGCCGCTTTTTCGGGATGGTTCGGAAACGATTCGTTCTACGATCTCTACCGTTTTGGCACGCGGGTCAAAACGGAATAAATAGCCCGAATTTCCATGTACCCCGTAAGCTACATTTTCCGGTTCATACCAGAAAATTTTCCGCCAGTTGTAGGACATGCTGCCTGCTCCGGTATAATCGTATGCGCCAAAATAGTCAAGTCTCATATCTACGCACTCGATTTTTTCAGGAGCATTCATGCCGGAGCGATAACCGTAAATGTCGCCCTCTGCAACAGAATAATACACAGTGCCATCCCGTGAATCAACAAACATGGAACGACAAATCACCCGATAATCTTTCCCGATCGTTCCTGCTTCGCCCTGTTCACTGATCATGCCGAGGTCTTTCAATTGCTTTGTATGAAGGTCATAATCCAAAAAATAACCTTTCGGCCACGTGATCCCATACAGATGACCGCGCTGTTTATCCATCGTCATCGTAATGATTCCTTCTCCATGGGGCGCCTTCGACAAATCCTCTATTTCCCCGCTTTTCATGTCATACGCGACAAAATGACCGCCCGGATAAAGCGCATATCCTTCCGGTGCATGTTGTGGCAGCGATTCCGCACCTTCAATAATTTCATAATAACCGACATGGGTAGCAAAATAAAGTTTGCCGTCGTGTTCATAAAATTCCACATGGCTCTTACCCTGAGAAATGCACTGTTTTTCATGGACGGCTTCGGACAAATCGGCTATAAAGGTTATCCGGTCTGTTGCCGGATCATAAACGTAAAACTGTCCTCCGACATCATATTTTGCCGAGGAAAGCACATAATAAATTTTACCGTCGCTTGCTGTTGAAATAGCATTATATGTGTCGTGGGCATCGGCAAATCCTGAAAAATAGGCCTTGGCGACCGGTTTAGCGGTTGAAGCGCCGACATTAGATGCACCTTGTGATGAGGATTGTCCGGGCGCACATGCCGCTAAAAATGCCAAGACGCCTGACAGGATGATGATTTGATTGAACTTCATTTCTTCTTCCGATTAATATTGATAACTTCTTTATACATAACAAATGAATACGTGTTTTATTGTACGAACGGCTCATTATGCCGACCGAACTTCTCAAAGTAAAGTAAGCACAAGGACATAATCGTGCGACGTGATGCCCATTCCGATTGCCGAATGATTTTCGACCGTTTGCGCTTCCGCCCATTCACGGGTATCAAGATCGAATATCTCTACTTTATATTTTTTATCCAATTGAAAATCCAATGTCAGAGGAACTGCCTGTTGGGTGCGTAGTCCAAAGAGGGTAAACTGCTTGTCGCCTGTTCCCCGCATGACAGGCAAGTGTCGGTAATTCCTGAGATAAATCAGCAGGGTGCGCCCGTCTTTGGTAAGCATTGTCTTAGTCTGATAGCCTTGGGGCGTTTTCAGTGGGGCGGACTGCTTCAGAAAATCCTTTTTCGACAGTTTCATTAGGGAAATACCTTCCGATTCCTGTGTCAGAGTATAATCCACTCCTGTTTCCAGCGACCAGATACCGGCGTTTATGATCGCCTTGTATTCGGGGCTTTCCATTTTTGCACAATAACGGTGTTTTTTATCTGTAGCCGACTGGTCGGGACACCATCGTTCTTCCGTAAACCGGCAAGTGGGAGACCCGCTGTCTATCATGGCGATCATTTTTTCCAACATCGGTTTGATATTGATTTTCAATGGGGCTTTTGCAAGGGCAAGATCGCGTCCGTCCAGGCGCTTAAATACTTGGCAAGCCGACGTATATTCTCCGTGTGCCTGCGCTCGCCAGGATACACATCCCGGTGCACCGGACAACAGCGTAAACCAGACCATGTCGCGTGCCAGTAACTGTTCAATCCTGTTCTTATCAGGCCGGTTATCCATATTCAGATCGCCAAGCAGTTGCCATTCCCCATACATCGTTGGAGACGCCGAGTGTGCATATCGCAACGTCACGTCGGCAATCTGAGCGTAGTCGGATCCGGGAATATACCCGCAAATATCCGGGTAGAGATGCATGGAAAAAACGTCCACTTCCGATTCCTGGATCCATTGTATCGGGTCGTGACCCAGTATGCCTACACCCGGATTACTGATACACACCGGCATAGCGGGCGCCAATTTATGAATATGCGCCACCATATCGCGCGTCCAGTCAAGATACGACGAGGTAATTTCCCATCGAAACGTATTGAGCGGGTTTGCATGAGGACTTGCCCATCCCAGTTCATTGGATATTTCCACCATATAGACATTTGGGTTCGCAGCCACTAACGGAATGATTTCATCCAAAAACTGCTTGTTGCAAGCACGGACGTCGGGATCGGAAAAATAGTCATTGTAGTCCACCAGATCGTCCGGATTTTTCAGGAAACGCTGTTGAAATGCCGGAGCGTTTTCGATTTCTTCCTGTGTAAACAGGCGTACCCCCCATTGACGGCGCGTATAAGGCTGACAATAGAAACTGCACTCCATCTGGCTAAACAGGCATAGCTGCACTTTAATGCCATATTCCGCCGCAACATCAAAATACTTGAACATCGTATTCAGCAGGGACTTATTCAGACGTCCGCCAATATCCAATCCTTCCCATGATGAGCCGGCACTGTCGCCACGCGGAAACATGCGGATCGCCGTATAGCCTTCCGACTGGAGATGCTTAAAAAACTTGCGCCACACCGAAACCGGCACCCGCTGAAACTCCAGCAAATTATCGCCATGTTCTATCACGGCTCCCTGCTTATCGTCCGCTTCATAATCGGCAAAATAGCATCCGAAGTAACCCAATGGAATATAACGGCTGTCGTTTTCATAATAGAAATAACCGTTTTTAAAAAACACCTTGCCAATGAGCGAATCTGCAGATTCACCTAAGGCGAACAATCCCTGCAGGCCTGTTACCAGATACCATGCAAATAATAAAAGCAATCGTTTAAAATAAATCATATCGTTAATTTTTAATTGTTTATATGCGTTATTATTTCAACAGTTTATGAATGGCATCCATCAATATATCTTCTGCTTCGGGCGCAACAATGGAAACATCCACTTCGTACCCGCCTTGCAGAAACGCTTCTTTTGTACAGATATATCCGGGGCTGACGTCGCAGTAGGCAGCCATGGATACATCCAGGTCTTTCCGGTAGTTTTTGGCAGCCAGCTGGTATTCAACAAACAGCTCGCCGGGCATAAACAATACGCGCGTTTTACCTATTCGCAAACACGACAGGGCAAGACGAAAGCCCGCTTTTTGGCGCATCACCCAAATCGGATCGGAAAAATTGTCGGCCAGCGCCGGTTTTTCTTTAGCTTCATTCAATCGTCTTTCCCATTCTGCATCGTCATATCTTGGTGGCAGTGCAACAGGCAATGCTTCCCAATCCAAGTCTGCCGGTTTAATCCGTTTTTTGGTGACATTTTTCCATGCTTTTTCCATACCTTCAGCTAACCGTTTGGCTAAAATCAAACGATTTTCATGCGAGCCGTCGTTATATTTTCCTGCGCCAATGTTTCCTCCTGCGCCGTTAAAATGGACATGCAGGGCATCCGGCACAGACAACTGGCGGTAGAAACGGGCTATACCGGGGAAGTCGGGACAGGCAATACCCTGCCGGTAATAACTTTGCGGATGCGTAGCATAGAAAGTGAGTACGGCCAACGGTTTATCTTCATTCCAAAAACTAAGTAGCGTCAGTTCCGGATCTATCAGCCCTTCGGGTTTAGCCCTTAATTCCGGATCGGTGCAGGTCGTGAAACGGGTTGCCACAACGATTCCTTCCTCGTTTAGCACCCGTCTGTTGGATGCCACTTCGGATACGAGCGCCTTTCCGGTGCCGAGATGTGTAACGGGCTGTTGTTTTTCCAAGCTGTTTTCCACGGCTTTGCTCAGACGCAACAAAAATGCGCGCTGATGCGTTCCGTCATACAGTTTCGGCTCAACGTCGACCTCACGCAGGGCTTTCTCCACGGAAAAATCGCAGATAGGTGCATCATGCTGGTGCAAACAATGCACAATGACCCTTTCCGGAAGCGTATGTGCACTCGCAGCAAGAACCTGCTTGAATACGTCCTGACTTTCATTATTGACGCCTATCCAGTCTATTGCACACAAAACGACAGGCATTCCTGCACCCTTCAATACAATGCCTTTAGCGCGAAGCCCAAGATCATACGATCCGATCATGGGTTCGTAGGTAAGGTAACTGCCCACCGGAGGAGTTGCATCTATATCAAAAGTAGATATTTGTATGGCTTCATTTTCTTCACTTTGAAACTCAGTGGATAAGTCGTTACTTGCTGCTTCTTTGCTAAAAGCAGGCGTCAAACCGGAGATGGCCATTCCCGCAGACGTGGCGGATATTGTTCCGATAAAACGGCGACGATCCATCTTTTTTATTTTATTCATAGTCTGATATTTTTATATAATTATTCGTTTGGTTTATAATGAAACACACTGTCAATCCAGGTATATGCTTTCCAGCGCGAATCGCCAAAATTATGCCCCACATCCGAGTAGAGCACACACAGATTTTCTTCGGCGTTAAAGAAATGATAGGCTTCAATCCCTTTTTCTATGCCAACCCGTACCCCTTCGACATTGAAATTATCGTCATTCACCGGCGAGTGTGAGAAAAACGGGCGGGGAGCCAGTAGTCCAATGACTTCATACCATTGATACGGCACTGCATGATCGTCGAAATTATACTTGTCACGCAACAGTGGATAGTAGCGTTCCTGTGCATCACCCCACAATCGTCCGCTGCCGCGAAACTCTTCATTGTCAGGCGCCGGGCCTATATCGAAATAGTCGTGTTCGCACCAGCCACAACTTGACACAATCAACTTGAGACGCGGTTCGAACGAAGCTACCCACATGGCGTTATGTCCGCCGAGCGAATGTCCGATAACGCCGATACGTTCCTTATCCACGAAAGGAAGTGATTCAAGCACATCCACGCTCCGGATATGATAAAAAATGCCGGTCATGGAGCCGGACAAGTAACGGTCGTGTTTGAAATCATAATTTTTCAGATCGCCAAAACTCGGATAATCAGGCGCAATCACGACATAACCCCGTTGCGCCAGTTCTTTGCCGTATGCACGGTCGGGTTTGGCGGCGCCATCCACAATGGCTTTTCCGGGGTCGCCTGTCGGATGCAGCGCCAGCATGGCCGGAAATTTTCGGCCGGATTTCTTGCCCGCCGGAAGGTAGAGATAGGCCGGAACATCTTCGTTTTCGGCGGCGGTAAACCAGATCGTATAGCGCGTATAGTCGGGCGTAACGAGGCTATCGGTATATCTTATGTTGAGCGGCGGGAGGTTTTCGAGCGGCGGGAGCGGTCCCATGATCGCCTCAATGCTGTCTTGTATCTCCGCACGTTTGACATCCCAGTCGGCCATCGTTTTCACCTGTTTTTCCTTTCCTGTTGCCGGATCGTGATAATACATCAGGTTCGATTTGCGCGGCGCTTCATGTCGGTTACAAGCAAACAACGCTGCAAACAGCAGGAATAAAAATAATCTGTTCATATTCTTTTTTTTGACAAAGTTAATAATATTCGGTGATTACCGGCGAGGTGTGCTGAAAAACACTGTCTATCCAGTCGTAAGCGGCTACGCGCACTTTGGCTGAAACAACATGACCTTCTTCAGGATACATGGCTTGAAGACTGTTTTCGGCATGGAGGAAACGATAGGTCTCCATCGCACGGTCTATTCCGACACGTACGCCTTCGACATTAAAATTGTCGTCATTGATGGGTGAAACGGACAGGAAAGGACGCGGCGCGAGCAAAGCAATGACCTCATGCCATTGATAAGGGATTTTGCTGTCGTCGAAATGATATTTGTCGCGCAACAGCGGATAATAGCGTTCCTGCGCATCGCCCCACAGCCGTCCGCCGCCGCGAAACTCTTCTGTATCCGGCGCGGGACCGACATCAAAATATTCATGTTCACACCATCCGCTAACGGAAACAATCGCCCGGATACGTGGCTCAAAGGCAGAAACATACATCGAGTTATGCCCGCCGAGCGACAAGCCGATGACGCCGACATGCTCCATGTCAGTGCAGGGCAACTGTTCGATCACATCAATACAACGCCGATGGTAGAAGATACCAACCATCGTTCCCGACAGGTAACGGTCATTTTTAAAGTCATAATCCTTCAACTCGCCGAAACTCGGATAGTCGGCTGCAATTACGACAAATCCCCGTTGCGCCAGTTCTTTGGCATACGCCCTGTCAGGCTTCCCGCCACCATCAACGCTAACCTTACCCAGTTCCTGCGTTTCCTGGCACACCAGCATGGCCGGGAATTTTTTTCCGGTTTCCGCACCAACGGGAATGTAGAGGTAGGCCGGCACTTTTTCATTTTCGGCGGCGGTAAACCAGAGGGTATAACGGGTATAATACTCCGTTTTCAGGCTGTCGCGGTATTGCACGTTGAGCGGCGGCAGGTTTTCGAGTGACGGTAAAGGGCCTAAGATCGCTTCCAGGCTATCCTGCATTTCCGCACGTTTGACGTCCCAGTCGGCCATCGTTTTTACCCGTTTTTCCTTTCCTGTGGACGGGTCGTGATAATACATCAGGTTCGATTTGCGCGGCGCTTCCTGACGGTTACAGGCTATTAGCGCCGCAAGTAACGTAACAAAAAGAAATTTATTCATGACGATTTGTATTTATTTGATTAAAGAAACTAATTATTCGATCGGTGCGGAATGGCGCTACCGGCAGTCCGCCTCCGGAAAAAAGATTGCCCATCGTATCATTGTCGAAGCAAAACATGACCGCCGCCGGCGTTTTTATCTTGGGCGAAAAAACAATCAACTTATCACCCTCGATAATACCTTCTGCATCCACATACTGCCTGTCGGCTCCGGCGATTTTAAGCCCTTCGATATGCGTTCCGGTACACATCAGCCCCGCCTCCGCATAGTCAAATGAGATGATAGCCTTCCCGTTTTCAACCCGCATTTCCCGAAACAACGGGCTGCGGTAATTTTTCAAAGGTTGCCCGTAGGTTTCGGCGAGCGCCAGGTTGGCAAGGCGCAATCCCACGTTTTGTTTGTCACGAGGATGGACGTCTGTGATATCATCCACAAGATCGGAAATGACAACCATGGCTGTTTTGGGCACCAAGCGACTGACGAACTCCTGCTGTTCACGCAGGCAAGCTGACATGTTGCCCGTTGTGTCCGCTTCGTCCCGACACGGGGCAATCTGCACGAGATAGAACGGGAATTCTTTCCTGAATTCGCTACGCCAGCCGTTTATCATCGTTTGAAGCCCCAGGCCATACGTGGCATAATGATCCACATTATTACTACCTTGATACCATATCACTCCGGCAATGGCAAACGGGATAACAGGGTGGATCATCTGATTATAGGTCAGTCCGGGCTTAACGGGCACCCAGGGTGACTGTATCTTGGGCACGTCGGCTTGGAGCATGGGATTGTTTTCGATCAGTTCGCGTTTTGTCCACACTTCATAGCCCGTACCGCCCCAGGCCGATACAATCAGGCCGACAGGAATCCGCAACGCGGTGTGTAGCCGCCGTGCAAAAAAGTACGAAACAGCGCTTGTTTGCGACATTGTTTGCGGAGTGCACGGAGTCCATGATGCGTCGCAGTCGTTTTGCGGTGTACGCGCTATCCGTCGGGGAGTATGAAAAATGCGGATATCAGGATAATTAGCGGCGGCGATTTCCGCTTCCTGGTTGACGATGCCCCGCAGCGCCGACCATTGCATGTTCGACTGTCCGCTGCATAGCCATACCTCACCCAGCATCACCCCGTGAAATTCTTTCACGTCGGTTTTGTTTATCACGGTCAGTGTATAGGGGCCTCCAGCTTCTGCAGTGCGTATGGTCGTTTCCCATACGCCTTCGCCGCCGGTGCGGACAACGACGGTGTCGTTCGGAAGCCAACTGCCCGTGATGCGCACCTCCGTGTCGGATGCCGCCCAGCCCCATACGGGAGCGTCCGTTTGACGCTGCATCACCATCCCGTCGCCAAATACAGACGGCAACGCTAACTGGCCTTGCGCAAAAATTGCCATTCCTACCGTAAAAAACAACAGCATGACGGACATCCATTTTCCTGTTTTAAGCAACATATTGAAACGTATTAATTGATCGTTTATTGTTCATATACAGCTGCTTGTTTGAATATCCTGCCATACATATCCGTGGCCTGCACTTCCACCTTGTCAAATGAAGACCAGTTGACTTTGGCTTTCCACAGATGTGTACAGATTCTCGGCTCCGGGGGTTTCAGTCCGGGCAATCCTTCTACTTTGTCAAACACTTTGGCGTTTGGGGCTACATCGTCCCACTGTTTACGGATAGCGGCTGTCCACGGGTCGGTTTCCATCTTTGTTTGTTGCATGGGTTGCCATGCACCGTCGTTGATACGGTATGCTAATTGGCTGTATTGATTTCCGGTAAAAAAATTGGCATACAAAAAACTGTCTTTCCGGAACAAAGAAATTTGCCGGTAAGTATCTATATGAATAGCATGAAAATCGTACACATATTGATTACCGGAAAATGACAGGGTGAAATAACCCTGTGGCGAGCCGCATCGCATCATGGCGCCAGGCAGGTTATACTGGTCTAAGAGTCCAAGCCACCAACTGCCGCAGACGGCGCCTGCATTCAGGTGATGATGGGGTTTCGCTCCCGGCCAGTTTTCCGAAGCATCAAAAAAATGCTGCCGGATATAATGCGTATGTCCTGACAGCGACAGGGTATGCGGGAATTTGGCCAAAGCTGCAAAAATGCGATCACGGTCTTTGTGCCGGAAGATCACGTGTACCCTCTCCCCGTCATAGAGTTCTTCTTCCACAACATCAAACAATGGAATATGCGCCATGAAAATCACTAAATAATCATCAGGTACATGACGAAGGTCGTTTTCCAAAAACTGCATTTGATCTTCGCGCAACCCGCCATTATACAGCACGGCTTTATTGTCATTTGGCCTGTGGATGGTATTATCGGCCACAATGTAATGTACTTTCCCATAATTGAACGAATAAGTGACCGGTCCATAAAAAGATTCAAAAGTTTCAGAAGCGGTTTTGTCGTCCGTCGCATCGTAGTTATGGTCGTGGTTGCCGATAAGATGGTACCATGGGATGCCGATCTGCCCAATAATTCGGCTGATTCGTCCCAGATGCAACGGTGGGTCGAAACCGTCGTCGCCCAGTGTAAGGCCAAAGGCATATCCCTGCACGCCAATGAGATTGTTTACCACGCCGCGTTTAAGATAGTCGAGTTGCCAGTCAAATGCCTGAGTATCTCCAAACACGATGATTTTATACTCCTCCGGTTCATCATAACGGTTCAACGGGAAATTGACCCGTTCCGGCAACGGGCCGGTAGGGGCGCTGCCCGAAACATTCAGGGGAGGCGACCCATGCGGCTTATGAATGTAATAGAATTTCGGGAGATTGATGCTGTCCACCGGTATGCGATAACCGGTCGGCTTAATCACAAATACGATCATCGGCTCGTAAGCCGGCAATTCATAATATCCGTTTTTATCGGTAATAGCTATTTCGATGCCATTACTGACGCCTACGCCGGCTATTCCCTGTTCGTTGTTGTCGCGCACCGAATTATGATTCGCATCTTCAAATACATAGCCCTTGACCGTTTTCTGGGCATATCCCTGAAAACTGCAAAACAGAAGAGTCAATATAATAAACTGTTTCATTTCTCTTGAATATAGCTAAAATAAAGGCTATATCAAATAACACCATTTGATACAGCCTTTATTATTAGATTACCATCCCTGTATCTGTTTCAATTGGGGATTTAAAACGGTTTCTGAAAGAGGTATCGGATAATAATACCATTTCGGCTCCTCGAAAGGCAACTTATTGATCTTATCTGCCGTATAGGTGATGTGTCCACTGAGGCCTCCTGGGCCGTCCAGGGCAATCGCTTCATTTCCACCTACGCGAAGGATGATCGAAACGCCTGCCGGTTCCGGATCGTTGGGTCCGATGATGGCTATATCAGGAACTCCGTCGGCGGTTACGTCCATCACCCCCAGGGCGGGGATATACATCCCTTTCTGATGCTGCGAGATCAGTTTGCCGGCGCCCCAGCGCTTGAGATCGTTCAGCCGCAGTTCTTCAAAAGCCATTTCTACCCTGCGCTCGCGCCGTATTTCCAGTATAACGCCTTTGTTGGCTCCGCTCACTTTGTCATACGCATCGGCCAAATACGGATCCGGATTGCTGTTGGCTTTCCCCAAATCCAAACGCCCCGGCATCCCCACTCTTTCACGCAATTTATTGACGGAAATATCCAGATCGTTTTGGGTGAGCGTGCCTAATTCCGCTTTCGCTTCGGCGTAGTTAAGCAATACTTCGGCATACCTGAACCACGACTGGGCATTGTAGCACATATCCCATCCTTTTCTCAGATCCAGGTCTATCGGATAATTCTTCAACTGTCCGTAACCACCAGTGCTGGGTGTACGATAATATGCCTGATTTTCAAAAGGCAATATCCATCCCGGAGGCGCAATGGTCTCCGCCATGCGGGGATCCCTGTCTTTAAATATTTCAAGATACGTCTTCTCGTTATAACCCGGTGTGCTTGTAAACGGTGTTCCGTCGAGCATCAGGTAGGTTTCCGCCAAGCTCTGGCTGACCCCCACGTAAGGATTTTCGAGATAGATATAAACATTCTGGCCGATGTTTGCCGCTTCGGAAGGATAGAATTGCATGATGCAATCCTTGTTCTGGGCAAGCACATCACCCGGACTGGTGAACAGGGCGCGATACGCCTCCGGACTGTTCCCTTCGATCGCAAACTGCTGGCTGTTGATAAGCTGTTCGCAAGCCCATACCGCTTTTTCAAAGAAGGTATTCGCGGAGTTTTCCAAGCCGAGTTCCGAATGATATTTACGCCAGGTGCCTTCATATACGCAGAAACGAGCCATGAATGCCAACGCGGCATATTTATGCACAGCCGCCTTCGTACCCATAGTCGCTTTAAGATTATCCACAGCAAATTGCATGTCATTCAGGATGGAATCAACGACTAAGGTACGCGGATCCCGCGCCTTGAAAATATCAGGATCGTCCGATTCCAATGCTTTGCCGTACCAGGGTACATCGGAATACATCAATACCTTATCTACATAGAACCATGCCCTGAAAAACCGCGCAACACCCAAATAGTGATTTTTGTCTTCATCGGTTCCATCTGTCACTGTTACAGCATGATCCAGCATATAGTTGACCATGCGCAACTTACCCCAGTCGCTCCAATAGCCGCAATTTTCAGGTTTTGTCGTACCGGTTAGCAGGGTTTTGACATACGTAGATGGGACGCTGTAGAAATAATTATCGGCGTCGACATCATTATAAATGCCTCGACGTCCAAAGCCCGAACTCAAGTCATAGAAGGTATTGGAGTACAATTCCAAATCGTTTGTGCTTCTGAAAAAACCTTCCGGCGTAATCGAGGTTTCGGGGATTCTGTCCAAGAAATCCGAACACGACGTCCATCCGGCCAAAGTGGCCGATAAACAAATGATATATATACTAAACTTTTTCATATCTCACTGATTTACTTGATTAAAAACTAACATTAATACCGAATGAATAATTCTGGGAGAACGGATATCCGGGCGTCTGGCGCTGAACTTGATAGCGATCGCCGCGTCCGCTCAGAATTTCAGGGTCAATCATTTTAACATAGATGTGACTGAGCGTCCAGAGATTTTCTCCGCTGAGATAAAACCGCAGGTTGCTGAGATGACATTTTTTGATCAGGTTTTGCGGAAGCGTATATCCGATCGTCAGGTTTCTCAGGCGCAGATATGAGGCATCCTGCAGATATTTGGTTTGCGTTTGCGACATTTCGCCGCCACCGGCCGCTCCGTATTTAGGACGGGGAAAATAAGCGTCCTGGTTGTCTTCCCGCCAGTAGTCCGTCTGATGGGCAAAAACGGCAGCCGGCGTATCGCCTATGGCGTTTGATACGCCCCAGAACACAATATGTCCTGTGCCGGGGTACCAGTCTTTCTTCCCTACACCGTAGAACAGCAGCCGCAGGTCGAAGCCATGCCAGCCGGCAGACAGATCCAACGAATAAGGATATTGCGCCTGTGAATTGCCAATGATTTTGGCATCGCCGGGATTGTCCAATGTGCTTTCGCCATAGCTAATTTCGCCATTGCCGTCTATATCCTTGAAGCGGATATCGCCGGCTTTCTTCGATCGGTTGTTGCCCATCACGCTATTCTGGTTGGCGGCCAGCGCTTCCTCGTCGGTTGCAAAGAAACCGTCGGTGGTAAGGCCCCACATTTCCCCGATTCGTTTGCCCACGTAGTAGTCCCAGATGTTATTCGTGGGATTGTCGTACTTGGTGATGTACGTCCAACTGTTGGAAATCATAAAACGTGCACCGAGCGACAGGGGCGAATTGCCCACATTAAACTGGTCGTTCCATCCGAGCGTCACCTCCCATCCTTTCGTTTCGAGGTCGGCAGCATTTTCTCGCGGCACCGATGCGCCGAATACAGCCGGCAACGTCACACCTTTGCACAACATACCGATCGTCTTCTGTGAATACCAGTCGAAGGTCAGGTTCAGGCGGTTCTTCAGCAGCGTCAGGTCGGTACCCAGATTGAGTTTGACGACTTTTTCCCAAGTCTGGTTAGGCGACACCGGCGCAGGCATATAGACGCCTGACGGTTTGCTGCTTCCGAAGTTGTAGAGCACTTCGCTTTGCCCCATGGTTGACATGTAGGGATAGTAGTTTGTGTAGGCCTGTGCCATGTATCCCGTACCCGTTTCGTAACGTCCCGAAAACATAGTCTGATTCCCCAGTGCGCCATACGAGGCTCTTACTTTCCACAGATCCACTTTTAACTGTTCTGCTAAACTTTCAAAAAACGCTTCGCGCGAGATAAGCCATGCCACGGAACCTGACGGAAAGAATCCCCAGCGTTTGCCCGGCGGATAACTGGATGTTCCGTCGTAACGACCGTTGGCCTCAAAGATGTATTTGTTGTCATAGATATAGTTCGCGCGGAAGAAAAGTCCCTGCAAGGCAAAATCGTACATGGATTCGCCCCGCGTGATAAGTCCGTTCGACAATTGAATGGATGGCAGACTGTTGGATGTAAGGTTTTCGCTCCTTACCCAGAACTGGTTCCAATAGACATATTCCTGGTTATATCCCGCCAATGCCGATACAAAATGCTTGTCGGCGAAGGTCTTATGGAAATCAACAACGAAGTTGAAAATTGTCTGACGATGCTTGGTATATTCTTTTTCCGCCCACGAATTGCTGCCGGAGCCGGAACCGCTGTGGTTCTCGACATGCGGACTTACTGCCCGTTCCAGGGCCAGATCGGGGCCACGCTTGAAGTAAATAGGCAACTGATAGGAGTCTGATCCCGTATTAGCCCACCGGAAGGTTGCATCGCCTTTAAGCTGGAGAACGTCTTTAATCAGGTCAATCTGCGTATTGAAAGCTAACTGAGTTTCGTTCAGCTCAGTATCTTTCATGCCTCCTTCTTCAAGATAAGCGATATATACGCCACGAGCGCTATATGACCCGTCCGGAGTGTAAGGCAAATCCATTGTATTGCTGTGATACAGCCGATAGAAATAGTCGTCATTCAAACTGCTCGGACGTTCATAATCGGTATTTACAAACGCGATTCGGTTGCCCAATGTCCACCAGTTGGTCAGTTTCATATCGGCATTAGCCCGGAGGTTATACCGTTTGAAAATATCATTGTGAGTGATATTTATCACGCCATCCTGCTGGTAATAACCACCGCTGACATAATATGACAGGTTGTCGGTGCTTTTCGACACATTTACGTCGGCATTGTACGACGGCGACCATCTGCGGGTCAGTTCGTTGTACCATTCGTATTCGCCATAGTAATACCATCGGGTAGGATTCCCCGGATCAATGATGGTACGCGGTAGCGAAGGATCTTTTGTAATCTGCTCCGAATACGGAATCTGAGGGTCTAACCAGCCGCCGTCCGGATAGTCGGCAAGCGCCGCCATTTTCAGGATCGTTTCCGGATTAGTCTCATAATCAATCTCATGCACATACTTCGTCGCATAATAGGCGTTGAAGTTTACCTGCAGGTTCTTGCTTTTCGCCTTCTTGGTCGTAATCAGCAAAACGCCGTAGGCCGCACGCGATCCGTAGATAGCGGAAGCTGAAGCATCTTTCAGTACGGATACGCTTTCGATATCCACCGGATTGAGCCGCCCCAGTTCTTCGGCCGAGGTCGGTACGTTGTCCACCAGGATAAAAACACTGCCACCGTTGATGGACGTAAATCCGCGAATATTGATGGATGCCGTGGAAGTGGCGCGTCCGCCGATATTCTCAATGTTCAAGTTAGCCGCCATTCCCTGCAATCCCGTACTGACGTTATTGATCGGGCGGTTAAGCATTTCCTTGCCGGAAATGGACTGTACGGCGCCGGAAAGATTGACCTTCTTTTGCGTGCCATACCCTACGACTACCACCTCGTCCAGTTCACTGGCGCTTTCTGCCAGGGTGACCGTGATGGATTGTCTGTTGCCGACAACTATTTCCTGCGAGGTATAGCCAATATAAGAGAATACCAATACCGCGTTGCGATCGGGTACTGTAATCTCAAACTCTCCGTCTATACCGGAAATCACACCGGTCGTCGTTCCCTTAATTACTACGTTCACGCCTGCTAACGGTTCCCCGTTCTGGTCTTTTACGACCCCTTTGACGCGAACATCCTGTACACGATCCAAAGTTACACTTTGGTCTTCATTAAGATCAGTTCCCGCCATCATTATTGGCGTAATCATTAGCAGCATCCATGCTGCATAGCAACTGATCGTCACACATCGAATTTTTCTACATCTCCACATGATACTTTATTTATTAAAATTAAAATTATACGGTTATTTTACTCAATTGATTCTTGTTGGCATATACTTTAAGAATAGCATTTACGATGTCGTCCATATCTTCTTTTGTTCCCAGCAACGGGCCGGCAGCCCACAGCATTAACATTTCTTCTTCGCAGATTTTATCGCACACAGGGAGATGCAACGACTCCCTGTATTGTTTCAGGCGTTCAGGCGAGTACATCTTCTGATAGACTTTTAATCCGAGAATATGATCCACCCACGGCTCTTTATGCAATCCATTGCTGATATAAGGGCTGAGGGTAACGCCTTCAGCCTCCACTGCTTTCAGGAAAACAGCGCGGTCGGCGCCGTTGAAATGCTCTTTGCGATATCCCATAGTATATAGGTAAAAGGATCCGCTGTCCGTGCCTTCATACAATTTCTGCGGGACGACGCCCGGACAATCCTTGAGCCGCTTCGTCAGGTAGGCGGCATTTTCATTGCGGCGTTGCCACTGTTCCTGCGCTTTTATTAACTGCGCAACCATGATGGCGCCCTCTATTTCGTTCATCCGGTATTTGGATCCGATCGTTTCACTCCTGCCGCTACGCGATGTTCCGTGATTTTGAATGGTATAGCACCGTTCCATTAGGGCGGCGTCATCGCCAATGATAGAACCTCCTTCCCCGCAGGGAATGGTCTTGGACGATTGATGGCTGAAACAGCCCAGATCACCGATCGTACCTACTTTTTTCCCGTGATAACTGCCCAAGTGCGCCTGGCAAGCATCTTCAATCACATAGATATGATGCTTTTTCGCCAGCGCCATAATGCTGTCCATATCACAGGGTTGCCCCATGATATGAATGGGCATAATGGCTTTCGTGTTTTCATTAATATGTTTGGCCACTTCTTCCGGATCCAACTGGAATGATTCCCTGTCAATATCCACCAGTACGGGCAAGGCGCGACTGACTAAGATAGAGGCGATTGTACCCATATCGGTATAGGGACTGGTAATTACTTCATCGCCCGGACCGATGCCCAGCGCTTCCACGCAGGTGTTGAGCGCCTGGGTTCCTGCACCGGTGGCAACACAATACTTGGCGCCGTTCATAGCCGCCCATTCTTTTTCAAAGGCGGCCACGCTGCCATTCACCGGATTTTCAATACGACACCACTTCCGGCTTCGGATCGTTTTTTCTACCGACGCCACCAGATGATCGTCCATGTAAGGCCACGGAAGAAACGGTTTGTTGCGTACCGGCGTTCCTCCTAAAATAGCCAATTTGTCGGATGTATCCGTTGTTTTGCCAAAAAGCGGCTGAAATCCGGAAACAGCAACGCCCGCTGAAGCGGCTGAAACCATGCTTAGAAAATCTCTACGACTACATTCTTTTTTATTCATACTCGGTAAAAATTAATGATTCTATTAAACAGCATCAAAAGTAGCATAAGTTAGATGTCTAATTGTAACCATTTGCAAAATATAATCCTCAAAAAACGTCAATCACAAATTTGTCTCTTTTTAAACAATTCCTATATTTGCAGAAAAATTAAAACCGAACCGGCCTATGATTAGAGTTCTTCTATTAACAGATTTTTCAGGTGGTTATAACCGCCGATTACTCAAGGGGATAATTAGATATTCCCGGGAAACAGGCCCTTGGACATTCCAGAGGATGCCGTTGTATTATTATATGATGTACGGAGAAAAAGGGATTGCCGAATTTGCAAAAAAATGGAATGCCGACGCCATCGTTGCGCAACTGAGGGATCTTAATATCGCTCAATTACACTCTTTGGGCATTCCGATTATTGTACAGAATTATGGCGAACGCCATCCGTCCGTTTCCAACCTGACCGGCAACTATTATGACACTGGTGTCATGGCTGCTAAATATTTCTTGTCGAGAGGCTATCGCAATTTTGCCTTCTACGGCTATAAAAACACCATCTGGTCGCGGGAAAGGGGTTTAGGATTTGCTGATGAAATCAAACGCAACGGCTATACTTCTAAAATTCTTGAGAATAAAAATCCGGACAGCCGGGCATGGGAATATAACCACGAGCGCATTGGGAAATGGTTGCTCGGCCTGCCCAAACCGGTTGCGCTTTTTGCATGTGACGATTTCTATGCGCTCCAGATATCCGAGACCTGCAATATGTATAATATCAGCGTACCCGATGATATTGCCATATTGGGCGTGGATAATGACGAATTGTACTGCAATCTTTCCAATCCGCCGCTTTCGTCCATTGTGCTGGACGAAGAAAATGGCGGCTATCGCGTTGGGAAACTGATTCACCAACTGTGCACTAACAAAACAACGAAACCTTGCAATATCGTCATAGAGCCGTTGTATATCGAAAGCCGGCTGTCGTCCGAAAAATACGCCATCTCCAACAAATACATCCAAAAAGTGCTGAAATATATCAGCGAACATTATAAGGATCATATATCGGTCAGCGATTTGGTAAAACAAATCCCGTTGTCAAGAAGAGTACTGGAAATAAAATTCAAGGAAGCCACAGGGACTTCGGTTTATCAATGTATTCAGGAATATAAAATTGATAAGTTTGTCCAATTGTTGATGTCAACTGATTTAACTTTGTATGAAGCGGCTTATCAGGCTGGATTTGAGGATTATAAAAACGTGTCCCGGATATTTCGCAAGTACAAATCCATGTCGCCCGCAGAATACAGGAAGCGCCATAAGGAAAATAACTTATTGAATCACAACGATTGACGTTTTATGAGTACATATATGCGAAATATGGGTGTTTTTCGTAAAATGTAAAATCGTATTTTTGTGAATCAAAATCATGACTAATGATAACTGAAACAGACAGAAAACAAGCGTTTGATAAATATGGAATGAACACAGAAAGGATTCTTATTCAAAATGCCCGGCTTGTTTTTACGGATGCCATTGAAGAGAACGGATTTATTCTGTGTGAAAACGGCGTCATTAAGCAGGTGGGAAAAGGGAATTGTCGGATATCGGAAGCCGATGTCGTACTGGATGCCGAAGGCAATTACGTGTCATCCGGTTTCATAGACCTGCATACGCACGGAGCCGGAGGATATGATTTTATGGATAATACAGTAGAGGCCTACCTCCGGGTCGCCGAAACACATGCCCGGTACGGGACAACTGCACTGCTCCCGACTACGGTAACATGCCCAACTGAAGAATTGTTTCGTACGTTTGAAGTGTATAAGGAGGCCAAGGCAAAAAACATGAACGGCGCCGCTTTCCTCGGACTGCATTTGGAAGGGCCTTATTTTGCCTACAACCAGAAAGGCGCCCAAGATCCAGAATATTTGAAAACGCCTGACCCAAAAGAATATAACGCTATTTTAGCCGCATCCAACGATATTGTCCGATGGAGCATTGCACCGGAATTGGATGGGGCGCTCGAACTGGCATCGGTTCTCCGCAAGAGGAATATTTTAGTTTCACTGGGACATACAGATGCCATATACGAAGACGTAATGAAAGCATACAAGGCCGGATTTACTCATGTAACTCATTTTTATTCAGCCATGTTGGGCGTTACCCGAAAAAATGCCTACCGCTATGCCGGCGCCGTGGAAGCCGCCTATATGATAGATGATATGACGGTGGAGATCATTGCTGACGGTATCCATTTGCCGAAAGCCCTGTTGCAGTTTATTTGCAGGTTCAAAGGCGTGGACAAAATTGCTCTGTGCACGGATTCCATGCGGGCGGCCGGAATGCCCGACGGCGAATATCTGTTGGGCGGCCAGGAAAAGGGGCGAATGATTATTGTAGAAGACAACGTAGCGAAATTGCCGGATCGTTCGGCTTTTGCCGGAAGCGTAGCTACTGCCGACAGATTGATTCGCACTATGGTGAAAATGGCGGGAGTATCTCTTCCGGATGCCGTCCGGATGATGACGCTTAACCCAGCCCGCATATTAGGAATAGAGGCAACAAAAGGATCGCTGGCGCCTGGAAAAGACGCCGACCTGGTTGTATTTGATAAGGATCTTTCAGTAAAAAAGACATTGATAAAAGGCAAAATTATACACACATAAATATATGCTATTTATTAAAGATAATCTTATTGTAAAAGTACATACCACAAGCAAAGACGCAGGCAAAACTGCAACGGACGACGTAACGAACCGAATCAAAGAATTATTGAGTCAAAAGGCGACGATCAATATGATTTTTGCGGCTGCGCCCTCCCAGCTGGATTTTCTTTCGGCGTTAGTTGTTGCAAACGGTGTTGACTGGTCACGTATTAACGCTTTTCACATGGATGAATATATCGGATTGACACGGGACGCCCCTCAGCGGTTTGGCAATTTCCTGAAGGCGAACCTGTTTGACAAAATTTCATTTCGTCAGGTTTTCTATTTGGACGGACTGGAACCGGCCGATAAGGAATGTGAACGTTATACGCATCTTTTATTGGAGTATCCCCCTGACATTATATGTATGGGGATCGGGGAAAACGGGCATATTGCCTTCAATGATCCGCATGTGGCTGATTTTAATGATTATAAATATGTAAAAGTAGTGGATTTGGATACGGTATGCCGCCAGCAGCAAGTCAATGACAATTGCTTTGAGCGTATTGAGGAGGTGCCTACTCATGCCTTGACGCTGACCATACCCGTCTTGATGTCTGCGCCCTATATTTATTGTGTAGTGCCTTTCCGTTCAAAGGCTCAAGCCGTATATTCGGCCATAAATGGCAATATATCAACGCTTTGTCCAGCATCCGTATTGCGGACAAAAGAAAATGCCATTCTCTATTTGGATAAGGAGAGCGCTTCCTTATTGAAAATGTCTGATTATTAAATAGTAAGAATATGAACCGGAAATTTTTGTTTTTATGCCTGACTTCCTGCTTTGTCTGGATATTACTTCAAGCGCAGGAAGTTGTCAGAGTCGGAATTATCGGATTGGACACGTCCCATTCACCGGCTTTTATCAAATTGTTAAATGAGAATGACACAGCGGAAGCCTACAGGGGATATAAGGTTACTGCAGCCTATCCCTATGGTTCCCGTACTATCGAAAGCAGTTCGTCGCGCATCCCCGGCTATACGGAAGAAGCGAAGAACTATGGTGTGGAAATCGTTGGATCTATCGCTGAATTGTTGGACAAAGTTGATTGTATCATGCTGGAAACCAACGACGGCAACCTGCATCTGGAACAGGCGGCCGAAGTAATGAAAAGCGGCAAACCGCTATTTATTGACAAACCTGTAGCTGCCAACCTGACGGATGCTATCGCGATTTATATGCTGGCGCAGAAATATGGAGTGCCTGTCTTTTCCTCTTCATCCCTTCGTTATACTAAGAAAAATCAGGCTCTCCAAAATGGCATTTATGGAAAAGTGACAGGCGCAGACTGTTATTCTCCCTCGCCCTACGAGCCTTCACATCCTGCTTTTTCATGGTATGGCATCCATGGTGTAGAGGCTTTGTTTACCATCATGGGCGCCGGATGCGCACAAGTCAGTCGGGTGGCTTCCGAAGGAACGGATGTAGTGACGGGATTGTGGGAAGATGGCCGTATCGGTACCTTCCGGGGATTACGCACCGGCAAAACAGATTATGGTGGAACGGTTTATTGCGAAAACTCCATCCAATCCGCAAGCGGATATGAAGGCTATGCAGACTTGGTGGCGGAAATCGTTCGGTTTTTCCGAACAAAAACACCGCCTGTTTCTGCAGAAGAAACTATTGAAATATTCACATTTATGGAAGCCTCCTACGAAAGCAAACGCCGGAACGGAGCGCTTGTATCAATGAAAAAGATACGGGAAACAGGGACAAAACGAGCAGAAAAAATATTGCGGAGCAAAAAATATTGACAATATTCCCTGCTCGTATGTACCTGTTTCCAAACTGAATCTCGGAGCATGGACGATGCAGACCGATGTTATTCAGCTGTTTAAATACGTATCCATAAATCCATCCATTTCATTCGCGTGAATTTCAAGGCTTTGCAATAACTTGAATTGCGCTTTTGTACGGATAAGATTGTGTTTTGGGCGGTGCACTTTATAATAGGTGTCGCCGTTGATATAGTCTGTCAGGAAACGAACGGTTTGCATATAAGTTAATAGCCGTCCTCCATACGGCAACATGCTTATTTCAAGCGGCGTAAGGAATGACTTGGCCGTTTCCATATAACCGCGGGTATAGGCTTTGAAAATGTCTGTATTGACATTGACATGTTCCGGATTGTCGTCATCTTCAGCGCCTGTATTGGCGGCGGTGCGGATGAAATCACCGATGTCAGACAGGACAAAACCGGGCATTACCGTATCCAAATCTATCACACACAACACCTTGCCCTGCTCGTCAAAAAGAATGTTATTCACTTTCGTATCGCAATGATTGGTGCGTTTTTTTAACTTGCCTTCGCGATACAACCGTTCCTGAATACACATGGATTCGGCGCGTTTTTCAATTTCCCCAACCAAATCTTCTACCTCTGCCAGCCGTCCCGCAGGGTCAGCCTTTAGCGCATCATGAAATTGCTGAAGCCGGAACTCCATGTTATGGAAATTCGGAATTGTTTCACCCAAAGCGCCTTCGGGCAAATCGGCCAGCATGGACTGGAAATCGCCGAATGCCTTTCCTGCTTCATACGAAAAAGCTTCGTTCACTTCGTCGAAACTTCTGCTGCGTGGAATCATCAGACACACGCGCCAATAGCTCTCGCCATCAAAATGGTATAAACTTCCACTTTTTGTCGGGAGAAAGGTCAGAACCTTGCGTAAAATATCCCGCTCTCCTCTGGTTTCTAATTTTTTACGAATATGCGAGGTAACAGTATGAATATTTCGCTGCAGCATATCTACGTTCGTAAAGATATGATGATTAATTCGTTGAAGCACATATTTGTCTTCACCTCCATCCATCGTCACTTTCAACGTATCGTTGATATGGCCGTTTCCGAAAGGTGTGACTTCTACCGGCTTGCTTGAAAGGTCAAACTCGTTGAGTATCTGTAAATAAAGTTTTTCTCTCATCTTTTTGAATTAAAGAAACAAATATACGGCTTTTTTTTCGGACATGTGCAAATTTTTAGACACAAAAAAAATGAGATGGCCTTTTTTTTTCATTTTCATGCGAAAAAGTTTTGCGTATTTCAAAAATTACCCGTACTTTTGCACCGCTTTTCCGGCATAGTGACCGGATACGAATTTCTTCCTTAGCTCAGTTGGTTAGAGCATCTGACTGTTAATCAGAGGGTCCTTGGTTCAAGTCCAAGAGGAAGAGCAACCTGAGGCGAACCGCCCCTACCTCCATTTTTTTAGACTTTCAGAAAGATTTTTTGCTTGTAAAGGAAATAAAGAAACAGCCAGCAAACGGCGATATAGGTCGTTGCAAGGATAAAATTTCCCCACATTTCAGGTAATTTTTCCGCAAGGCCTGCGAAAAAAAATTTATTGGTTGATTGGAAGTTAATAATTGATTGTGCCAAATAAATCGTGATGGAATTAAGTCCTACCACCCGGAAAAAAAATGACCATCGCGAAAATCCTTTGACATCAATAATATAATAGAATATCGCAAACATCAGCAGGGAATAACCACCTACTACACAAACGAATGTACTCGTCCACAGTTTTTTATTAACCGGAAACCAGAAACTCCATATCCATCCGATAAAAATCAGCATAACGGCGGCTATAAGCATGGTTATCACTTTTTTATTGCCGGAAACCTGTTCTTTGGACAACCGTACCCATTGGCCGGTAAACATTCCAAGCAGGGCAGTGACAATGGCGGGAAGCGTACTGTACAACCCTTCCGGATCGAACGTTTCGCTCAGCAAACGCCCCGGCATCCATACCCTGTCTATCATCCCTACCAGATTATTTTCAAACGAAAAAGGATCATTCCCGCCGGGGATCAGCCACATCGTCAGCCAATAACCAATCAGGATGACGACGGCGACAATTACGCAAATCCTTGTCCTGAAGGTCGTAAACAGCAAAGCGGCACACATCCATGCCAACCCGATACGGCCTAATACACTTGCAATTCGTACATCAGGGAAATTGAACCGGAACAGGCCATTATAAACAACTCCCAAAAGAACAAGCAAAAAGCCTCGTTTGATGATTTTCAGATAAATAGAACTCCTTGATTTCCCGTTTGCCTGCTGTTTGGCCAGCGAAAAAGGGAAAGATATTCCGGCAATAAAAAGAAAAAGCGGAAAAATCGTGTCGTGATGCGTCAATCCGTTCCATTTCACATGCCTCATCTGCCCCGACAACCATTCCGCCACCCCACAGGAGGGTAAAAGATCGCAAAGCGCTATAATCCACCCGGCTAAGCCCATGATAAATAACATGTCAAACCCTCTGAGGGCATCCAAAGACTTTAAACGGTCATTCTGTCCAATATTCGTTTCCATTCTGATTCTCTTTATTTTCGGCAGCAATATTACTGATTTTTTTGATATCTCACACCATGAAAGGAGATATTTTTTAATTTTACCGTATCTTTGCCGCATGGAAAAGCCTCCGTAAAGGAGCCTATTTTTTATATAATTATTTGATTTTAAGCATATAATAAATTATATCGAAATGGCAAATAAAACAAATATCACACTTTACCCTAACCTGATTCTCGGCGCTCTTGAGAAAGTGCGTTATCCCGGCAGCGGGAAAAATATAGTGGAAGCCGGTATGGTGGACGACAATATCCGTATTGAAGGGTGCAAAGTGTCTTTTTCGCTTCTGTTTGAAAAGCCGAACGATCCGTTCATGCGTTCGGTTGTTAAGGCGGCGGAAACGGCCATTCTTACGTATATCTCTCCGGATATAGAGATTAAGGGAAACATCGTTGCTGTTGCCCGTCAAACGTTCCGAAGTGAGGCGCAGGCCGAACGCTTGTTGCCGGGGGTGAGCCATATCCTTGCTGTTGCTTCCGGCAAAGGAGGAGTGGGCAAAAGCACGGTTGCGACCAATCTGGCCGTGACGCTGGCACGGAAAGGATATAAGGTCGGTTTGTTAGATGCCGATATTTTCGGGCCGTCGCAACCCAAAATGTTGGGTATGGAAGATGCTCGTCCCGTGATGAAACAGGTTGGCGCCCGTGAACTCATACAGCCGGTTGAAAACTATGGTGTTAAGATGCTTTCCATTGGCTTTTTCGTTGAGCGCAAAGATGCCGTTTTGTGGCGGGGCGCGATGGCTTCCAATGCATTGAAGCAACTTATCAGCGACGCCAACTGGGGGACACTGGATTTTTTCCTGATAGACCTGCCGCCCGGCACAAGCGATATTCACCTTACGCTGGTGCAGACACTGGCTCTTACAGGCGTTGTTATGGTCTGCACACCGCAGGAAGTTGCGCTGGCCGATGTTCGTAAGGGAATCAGCATGTTTACAGGTGAAAAGGTGAATGTGCCAGTTCTTGGCTTAATTGAAAATATGGCATGGTTTACGCCTGCCGAACTTCCTGATAACAAATATTATATATTTGGCAAGGAAGGGGGTGTGCGATTGGCTGCCGAACTGAACATACCACTTCTCGGCCAGATACCTATCGTTCAAAGCATTTGCGAGCAAGGCGACCGGGGAGTTCCTGTCGCTCTTGATGCGAATAGTCCTGTTAGCAAAGCCTTTGATGCCATCGCAGACCAAGTCGTTGAACGAGTGGTTTATCGCACAGAGCATCTTCCGCCTACCAAGCGAGTGAAAGTAAATTGAGCGCAGAGAGTTTTTTTAATAATTTTCGCCGGAATTTGGAAGGAATATGCAAACAATGTGTACCTTTGCTGCGACGAGAAATAAATTGGAGGAATTACGGCTATGTACGGATATATCAAAGTAGCTGCGGCCATTCCGCTTCTGAAGGTTGCAGACTGTAATTACAACGTCCTGCAAATGGAACAGTTGCTGAGAAAAGCAGCAGCGCAGGGCGTACAAATCCTTGTGTTTCCGGAATTATCGGTCACGGGCTATACGTGTATGGATTTGTTTAACCAGAGCTGTTTGCTGGACAATGCCATCCGTGCACTTTCGGAATTGGTGCGCCGAACAAAAGACGTCGAAACGCTTTGTTTTGCCGGCCTGCCACTTTTTGTGGAAAACAAACTGATGAATACGGCCGTCGCTTTCCAGAAAGGGAATATTTTGGGGTTCGTTCCGAAAACATACCTGCCTAACTATAAGGAATATCAGGAAATGCGCTGGTTTTCGTCGGCTAATGAATTACAGACGGACAGCGTGACGATTGAAGGGAACAGTTATCCATTGAGCAACAAACTATTATTCGTTTCAAGTGAGGTATTGGTTGGTGTTGAAATATGCGAAGATCTTTGGACGCCTGTTCCGCCAAGTTCCCTGTTATCCATGCAAGGCGCCAATATTCTGGTGAACTTGTCCGCCAGCAACGAATTGATAGGTAAAAATGATTACCTGAAATCGTTAATCAAGCAGCAGTCAGCCCGTTGTATAGCAGGCTATATCTATGCGTCAGCCGGATATGGCGAGTCCACCACCGACCTTGTGTTCGCTGGAAAAGGCTTCATTGCGGAAAATGGCGTCCTGCTTGGTGAGTCGGAGCGGTTTCCAATGGAAGAGAAGTTAATAATCAGCGAAATAGATATAGAATATCTTCACCATGACCGGATGGTAAGCAGCAGTTTTACGCAGGGAATATCCCAGTTTGCGGAACAACGCTCTCCGTTACATATACCATTTTATTTGGCTAAAAAAGAGACAATTGAGCTAATTCGTCCGATAGATCCGACACCGTTTGTTCCTGCTGCTGATGACGCCCGTCGTGAACGATGTGATGAGATTTTTCATATTCAAATCAACGGTTTGGCTAAACGATTGGCGCATACCCACGTGCAGACGGCCGTTGTGGGTGTTTCCGGCGGTTTGGATTCCACGCTGGCCTTGCTGGTCACGGCAATGACGTTCGATGCACTCGGTTTGCCCCGTAAGCAGATTCTGGGCGTTACCATGCCCGGATTTGGAACGACAGGGCGCACATATCATAACGCTATTCAACTAATAAATTCATTGGGAGTTACACTTCGTGAAATTTCCATTGTTGAAGCCTGTCGGTTGCATTTGAAAGATATTGGCCACGATGAACAAACACAGGATATTACCTACGAAAACGCACAGGCGCGTGAACGGACGCAAATACTGATGGACCTGGCAAACAAGGAGAACGGATTGGTTATCGGCACAGGCGATCTGTCCGAACTGGCGCTGGGCTGGGCAACCTACAACGGCGATCATATTTCCATGTATGCAGTCAATGTCAGCATTCCCAAGACGCTTGTCCGCTATCTGGTGGAATGGGTGGCGCAGAACAGGGCGGACGAAGCGTCAAAAACCGTCTTGATGGATATTGCCGATACGCCGGTCAGTCCTGAACTCCTTCCGGCCGACGAGCATGGCGCCATCCGTCAAAAAACGGAGGAAGTTGTCGGCCCATACGAGTTGCACGATTTTTTCCTGTATCACATGGTGCGTTTCGGCGCGTCGCCGGAAAAAATATATTTCCTCGCCCAAAAGGCGTTTGAAGGAAAATACGGGGAAACGACGATCCGTAAATGGCTGCATGTTTTCATTCACCGTTTTTTCAGCCAGCAATTTAAGCGCAGTTGCCTGCCCGACGGGCCTAAAGTAGGCTCCATCAGCCTCTCTCCGCGTTGCGACTGGCGAATGCCGAGTGATGCCTCGGCTGCATTGTGGCTCAAAGAATCGGAAGGCGAACAACAGTAAGTAACATAAATTTTTTAGAATATAAAATGAATTTATCAAAAAGTATTTCTATCTTTGTCCCCGAAACGGAAATGAAAGATCACTGTGGGTATTTTTTGATTTCGGTTTCAGGTAATTATTAATCAAAACAGTTATAACATGAAGAAAATTTCTTTTGCAGCAGGCTCAGCCTGGACAGCGCTCTTAGCGTTTGTAATCGTCATTATTGACCAGTTATTAAAGAAGTACATGCCTATCGGGGCAGAGACAGGTTTCACCTACGTAGCGTTCGTTGCGTGGGCGGTCTATTTCTTCTCCGGCTGTACATTGAAAGGCGGCATCCGTGCGATGCTTGGATGGGCTATCGGGATAGGATTCTCTATCGGGATAGTCAAGCTCGCAGGTCTGTTTGCCTGCACACCGTTCTTTTGCGTACCAATCGCTGTATTTATCGTAGTTTTTCTGGTGCTTTATCTTGAAAAAGTGCCTTGGATAGACCTTATTCCGGCAATGTTCGTCGCATCGGGTACATACTTCGGAATGATAAATTACGTAGCTCCGGGCGATCTGGCAAATTGCGCTTACGTCGAAATCATTTATGGTTTTATCGGGCTGTTGTTCGGATGGATCACCATTGAAGGGAAAAAAGTGCTTTCCAAAATGATCGAGAAATAATGCCAAAAACAGTTGGCAAAAGCGGACTGTTCGGATAATTTTTGTCCGGACAGTTTTTTTTCTTGCCGGTGTCTTTTTATGGCTTAAAACTGTTGTCGCGGCTTTTCTGATACGGCACACTTTATCAACTACTTGGCATATATATCTCAAAAAATCATCTCCGTCAGTCCCACAAACTCCTCAACCGAGAGTTGCTCCGGGCGACGGTCGAAAATCGGCTGAGCAGCGAGATCGGTTCGGTCTTCGAGCAACAACTTCAGAGAGTTGCGCAAGGTTTTACGGCGCTGATTGAAGGCGGTTTTCACAACAGTGCGAAACCGGTTTTCATCGCAGCCAAGCGCAGTACGACTGTTACGTGTCAGCCGGATAACGGCCGACTGCACTTTGGGCGGCGGATCAAAAACTTCCGGCCCGACAGTGAACAAATATTCTATATCATACCAGGCCTGCAGCAGCACGCTGATGATTCCGTAAGCCTTCTTTCCAGGCTTTGAGGCCAGACGCTCTGCCACCTCTTTCTGCACCATTCCACCGCATATAGGGATCATATCTTTGTATTCCAGTACTTTAAAAAATATCTGACTCGAAATGTTGTAGGGATAATTGCCTATAACCATAAATTTTTCAGGAAACAGACCGTGCAAGTCGAGTTTCAAAAAATCGGCTTCAACAATCCGATCTCTCAGAGCAGGAAAATTGGCATGTAGAAAAGTCGCCGACTCTCGGTCGAGTTCAACCACTTTCAGGTCGGGATGCGACCGGAGCAAGAACTGCGTCAGAACGCCCGCGCCAGGTCCGATTTCGAGCGCCGGCAGTCCATTGTCAGTCGGCAGAATATCGGCAATCCGCTCTGCCACCGATAAGTCTTTCAGAAAATGCTGCCCGAGCGACTTTTTAGGTCTAACTTTTCGTCTGTACATCAGCGCTTTTGTTTACAAACCAATAATTCTGATCTTCCCAACAAGCCCCGACTCCTGCAATTCCGAACTGCTACCGATACGATTTGTCGCCACTTTCCGCTCTGCTTCAGGCAGCAGTCGGTCACCAATTACGCGGTTGAGCCAGAGATTGACCACTTCGACTTCAAGTTCATTGTCGCCATCACATATAACCTCAGTAACATCAACGCGATACGGAGGCGTCCACACTCCTCCGGCATATTTGCCATTGATTTTTACCTTTGCCATCACTCCGACCTTATCAAATTCCAGGTATAGCCTTAAGTCTTTGCGGTTTTTGGGTATTGAGGCATTGAAAACCGTTCTGTAAACCGCTGTACCGGAATAATATTTTATCCTGTCATCCTTATTCTTCGACCAGTCGGACAGTTCGTTGAAAACAACAGGCTCCGAAGGTCCGCGACGGATGGAGTCGGATTCAAAAGAAACCGTCCAGGGGGAAGTGATTTCGGCAATGGTTTCCGGATTGGAGAAATTCCGATTTCTAATTTTTGATTTCCCCTTTTTGATTTTTGAATTGAATACCACAAAATAGCTCTCAAACGCCTCCATTTCAAGTGGTACAACAATCATTTCGCTTTTCACTTCAAATTCAGGCAGGGAGCGGATTTCGCCGGTAACTGGATTCCACAATTCTATGCTCACAAAATCTTTCCCAATCCGAAATTCCGGCCTGCAACTTATTTTCTCGTTTTTCTGATTTGAAACGAAAAAGATTTCGCGCTCGGCAGTCGTACGATGTGCGTATTTTATTTTTTCGCGGCCAGCACGAAAATCCGGTGCAATATGCAGCGTGTCAAGCGCTTGTTGCATTGTGAAGTTTTGAAGCGCCAAACCTTTGCCATAGCAATGAATAACAGGCATTTCGCTCGTTGCAGCAGTGTTCCATATTTTTTCGGCCAGCGCGACGACTTTGGCATCGGATTCCGGAAATCCCTGTAAACTTGGCGATTTCACCGGCGGATTGCCCACAACGACAGCGCCTTGGGACACAAGTTTTTCAATTTTTTCAAGTAATTCAGGGCGCATCGTCTCGACAGGCGGCAGAACGAGCATCCGATAGCGTGTGCCGTGAGGCAGCGTCAGCAGACCGTTTTCGACGGTCATTGAGTTTAAAATCACGTCATAATTGACATAATCAACATGGTAACCTTCGGGGACCTGCGAAACGTAATGGTCGTAATCGGCTTCGTTTTCCCGCATCTCAAGCGGGCCGCAATTGACCGGCACATTTTCGCCGATGAAATAGGCGATATCGGCCACGTTGAGACCCTGTTCAAGCATCAGTCCACAGCGTTTCAGATACTCAGTGAAAATGTCCATCTGGCTGAACCACGTATTTTTACGGTTAAACTCGGTGCCAAACCATGCCTCAATTCCGGGATAACGGTTTTCGTAAGCCTGCTGGATATAAACGTGCATCACGCAACGGGTCATACCGTCGGCAAAAGCAAAATCACCAATGCGTTTTATTGAGCGCGGATGATAACCATAAGCATTGCCGGCGCTCGTAAAGGCCTCGGCATAGACCGCAGATTTATTGTAAATATGGGCACATGAAGCTGTTACCGGCACGTATGGTTTGGTCTGGTTTGTCCAGAACTCTGTGCCGAGGCGGTTGGCATGTTTACCATAAATCAGACATTCGCCCGAAAATCCCCAGTCGCCGTAGTTCTCAAGCCAGGTTTCGATGCCGTGGCGGTTGGCCTCGGCAGTCAGAGCGCCGACATATTCGGTAGAAGCAAGGTCGGCAGTCAGCCGGCGAACATCCCAGAGAAAGCGATCGGAAACTTCGGTATTATCAATGACATGGCCGGTCAGAACGGGCAAATAGGGTGTCGGGTCGTATCCGTAACGGGTTTTGAAGGTTTCAATAAAGCCGTCGGTGAATGTTTGCCCGCCGCGCTCCCAACTGTCGCCGACTATGACTTTCAACGAACGACGGTCTTCAGCCGGAATACGACGTAAAAACTCCCCGATATAGGAATCGAAATGATGAGCAACCGGCGCGGCATTGATTTTATCCATTTCAAGACCGGTGCCTTCAGGCGACGACGGCGAATTGCAGGCATAAGTCGGCACCATGCCCATCCGCAGGATGAGCCATTCGCCTGCAGGCGCTTTATCCCATTTCAGCCGTCCGGTGGAATCCGTTTTTGAAGTCAGGTCAATAACCTGTTCCTTAGCAGGAACCGACCATGCATCGGCTGCCTGCTGTGGCCATTGATAGTAATCCCAAACCGGCGACGGTCCCTGATAAAGCCTTGCAAACGATTTTTCGGGATATTGATCAACCGCAGGCGATTCCGACAGCGAAATGCTACCAATCGCGCTGACCGAACCGGCATTAGTCAGCACAAGCCGAAATTCCGAAGCAGTCGTAGCCGGAAAAGACGCTACCACAGGTGCATAAGGACGAAATCCGACATACGTTTTGGCATTCGAACGATCGAGCGTAAATGTCTTTATTGTACGATATTCATCGTTTTCCTTTGCCTGAAGTTCGGCTTCAGCCTGCAACAGTCCGGCCGGATAAACGGTTAAGCTGCGAGCAGTTAGTGGCTTGGAATATTTCAGCGTAATGGTTGCGGTTTCTCCTTCACGTGTCCTTTCATTCAAAAAATATTGAGGATAAATGGGAGAATCGGGCGATACATCGGGGCGCATTTGAACTTTTGGGTCATAATCGGGATTATTCACGTCACTTTTGACAATATTCCCTGAAACTGAAATCGTTGGCGCAGTAAGCAAATTCCCGGCCGGGAAAGCCAGAACGCAAACGTCCTGAAAATCAGCGCAAGGGCGTGATTCATCCTCTTCAAAATGGTCGGTCAGTTCATTTAGTCGTGCCGCCGACGGTGGGACGGGCAGTTGCACTTCAATGTTTCCTTTTTCTCCTGCGTTGACGCGAGTTTCCGACGCTGTCAGATAGCGCATGGCCTGCTGCGGCTCAATCCACGGCCCACCCGACTGGCTCCAGCCGGGGCAATTGAACATGCCGATCTCGATGCCAAGTTCACTTGCGGTTTTCAGCGCAGCGTGCGTGATTTCCCACCATTCGTCGGTAAAAATTTTAACTTTGCCGTAATCAACACTTTGCCCGCCGATATTGCCGATGAATGCGCTATTGATACCGGCTCGTTTCATCGCCTTAAGGTCAGCAACGACGCCTTCTTTCGAGATATTATCCGACATCCAATACCAGTAAACACCGGTGGAAATAATGTCGGTAGGATTGCGGAAGTCTGCTTCGAGAGAAGATTTCCGACCGTATGAGGATGAGATGGGCATCTCACCGTCCACCTTCTGTTTCTTTTGCGCGAATACCTCATTACTGCATCCAAGTGCAATAATTACGATGGATAAAATCAATATTCTCATGTTTTTACTTTTTTTGACTGCAAATATAGTACTTTTTTTTGACTGTCACATTGAATTTCGCCCCGTCATAAAAAAAGAGATAGCCTCTTTTGAAGACTATCTCTTTTCGTGCGATTACCAATCAGCCTGTTAAGGCAAACTTGGAGAAATCATTTGACGCCGGCAGCGCCGAGCGCTTGGATACGTGTGGCGCCGAGAGCGCCGTCCCAAATACGCACTTCTGCGACGTCCATATCTGCGTCTTCGCCGTCGTTATCGCCAAAGAAGATTACCCCTTTCGGGTCGAGCGTATATCTGCCATTATCGGTGAGGTCGTCTTTATGCAGATGCAACTCGCCATCCACATAAATCTTGTAGAACGCGCCTAATTTCACACTGATAACGATACGGTGCCATTCGCCCGGAGGCAAGGTGTAGGAAGGCAAATTGTCGGGAGGCACGGGCGTTGCGGTGTTGCCCAGTGCGCCTACGCCAATAGAACCATCGCCCGGACGGATAAACAGGTCGCCATCGCTCGTGTTACTCAAATCTGTCTGATACAAAGTGTAATACACGCCCTTAGCCGGATATTGTATATCCATCAGGATAGTATATTCCGTTACTCCGCTCGGAGCGTCAATGTTGTGAGCCGCTTTGAAATAGCTGCCCTTAGGCACATGTACGCCCTTCCCGCCGGCAGGTCCCGACACTGAATAAAAGCCGCTGCCTACTAATTCCAAATCGTCGCCCAAAGTCGCTTTGGCAAAATTACCGGCGTCATCAAACTCCCACTGCGCCATAAGCGAAGCGCTCTTGTTGGAAATAGTGTAATAGACAGTCTTTTTGATCGGATGAAGCGGAAAGCCATTACTTGCATTTACCGATTTGACGGTTACCGGAAGGAGATATTCCCCGTTAGGCAACTTATCAAGATCAATAAGCGAGAAGTCCACGCTTCCTTCCAATGAGCCTGTTGCAATCCTTACCGTAGAATTGGGAAAAGACACGTGAGCCTCCGGAAAGGGAGTAAGACTTTTGGAATTGGCGCTGTTATAAGCCGAAACGAGCGAAAGATCAACCCCAACAGTCGCTTCTACGGTAGCCGATTTCGTCTCGTCAATACCATATTTGACTGAAAAAGTGAGACTTTTCTCTTTTTCGCCTAAATCAATCACGTCGGTCGCCGACACATTCACATCGTAGGGTGAGGGGACGAAAACATATTCCGGCATGGTGTCGCTTCCTGCAGGTTCCCAATCGTTCCCACATGAAGAAAGCAACCCCAGACCTGCTATTATACTGAAAAATATCTTTATTCTGTTCATAATATTCTGAATATTTTATAGTTACACATAATTAATTCCATCCGAAAGGTTGTTTCAATTCCGGATTAAGCACTATCTGTCCTTGCGGGATAGGTCTGTAGTAGAATTTCGGTTCTTCCCATTTTCTGCCCGCTTTATCGGTCGTGAACATAACGCGTCCGGACGTGCCGTTTTCAAGATAGAACTGCGTTGGGGCGCCGTTTGCTTCTTCAAGATACTGCAATGACAGTTTGCTTTTTACTTCATCCGGCAGCGATGCTATCGGACCCTCTTCGCCGGGTTTGGCAAGAATAGCGATATCGGGAACGCCGTCGCCGGTTACGTCGTAAGCGCCAAGCCCTGATATATAGATGCCTTGCGCCGGGGCTGCAAACAGTTCGCCGGCATACCAGCGATGAAGGTCGTTCAGGCGAAGACCCTCGCAAGCAAGCTCCGAACGCCGCTCGCGACGTATCGCAAGCACGGTGTTGTCGGTCGTCTTCTTATATTGCTGACGAAGAGTCTCATCCACTTCGCGGCTTGCGTCGAAATTGGGCATTCCCAAGCGTGCACGCAGCAGGTTGATACTCCTGTTTGCGTCGTCGGCAGTGAACTGACCCAACTCCGCCTTTGCCTCCGCATAGTTGAGCAACACCTCGCCCAGACGGTAGATAACAATACCTTCCGAAGAAGCGTCGCTGGTTTTACGCCATGCCGGATCGGGATAGAATTTAAGTTGCGGATAACCGCCGAAAGGGGGCGTCGGATTGCCGTAAGTAGGGTCTTTCTCACCAAAACCCGGATAAACGCCAACTTCCGCCATTCGCGGGTCACGATCCGTAAATACTTCCACGTATGGCTTTGTATCATAGCCCGTTACCGAACTGAACGGCTTGCCGTCTTTCGTCAGGAAGTTATCCATCAGACTGCGACTCAATCCGAAATCCACTTTGATACGACCTACGCCTACGCTACGGTACGACGGGTCGTAATCAGCCCAATGAATAATTTCGCTCACAGGCGCGAGGTTTTGCGAATGAAACAGCGTGCGGTATCCGATGGAGCCGGTGATGCCGTTGCCAAGGTCTTCGAGGTCGGCGGAGCTGCCGTTAATTGAGAACGCGCCGCTGTTCATGATAGCCTCGCTCGCCGTAACTGCTTTCTGTAAGAACTGCGAAGCGGTGGAGGCGAGGTTCAACTCATCGTGATACTTGCGAAACGTGCCTTCAAAGAGGCAGAAACGCGAGAGCAAGGCATAAGCGCAATATTTGTGAATGCGCGTTTTATTGCCCATCTCGGCGCTCATGTTAGCCGCCGCAAACTCAAGGTCTGCAATGATAGAATCAACTACCAGCGCGCGCGGGTCTGCCGCCTTAAACAGGTCGGGGTCGTCCGAAGCAAGAGCCTTGTTCGTCCATGGAACGTCGGAATAAAGTTGCACCTTTTTGATGTAAAACCATGCACGCATATACCGGGCTATGCCGATGTAATTGTTTATGTCAGCCTCGTTGCCCTCGGCTTTACCCGCATTCTGGAGGAAGAAATTAACGCTGCGCAGACTGCCCCAGTCATCCCAACCGCCAGCCGTTGCCGACGACAAAGTGCCTTTGAGCATATTCCACGTGTCGTTCGTCATGGAATATATAGTAACGTTGTCGTTAGTATCGTCGGTAAACGAACCGCCGGTGAGCAGGTTGCCGTCGTTATACAATCCGTTGATGTACGACTTCAGGTCGTCGGCGTTCTTGAAATAGCCGCCTTCCGAAATAGCCGTCTTGGGGTAACGGTCCATAAACTCGTCGTTACATGAGGCGAACATTGTGAGTACGCCCATCAATACAATGAAATATTTTATATTTTTCATATCTTTATCTGTTTAAATGATTAAAAATTCAGGTTTAAACCAAATGAATACACTCTCTGTAACGGATATTGGCTACCTCTGTACTCGCCGTTAAGTATTTCAGGATCAATTTCTTTGACGTCAATTCCTGAAATGGTAAACAGATTCTCGCCGCTAAAGAATACGCGCATATTACTGATCCTCAAGTGGTTTGTAAGATGGGAGGGCAGTGTATAGCCTATTGTCAGATTTTTAAGACGGATATAGGAAGCGTCCTGCAGATACTTTGTTTGCGGGGTGCTAAGTTCCGACTTCAGCCCCGCTATGCTATAATCTTCTGCTATATATTGTTTTACGCGCGGAAAATAAGCATTCGGATTTTCAGGCGTCCAATGGTCGAGGTTCTTGCGGATAGGCGTTGCCCACGGCTGTCCGTAAATGCCCCAGAACGTATGCAGCAGCGCAGGCGGATACCAGTCGCGCTTACCCGTTCCCTGAAAGAACATACGCAGGTCGAAGCCTTTCCAGTCGCCGTCAATTGTGAACGAATACGGCAGGCGAATGCTACTGTTTCCTATTATTTTGCGATCGCCCGGATCGTCAACTGTGCTGTTGCCGTAAGTAATCTCGCCGTCGCCATTGATGTCGGCAAACTTCAAGTCGCCTACATAGAACATATACTTTGTATCGTCCGAACCGACTTTTGTCTGGTCAGGCGAGAGTTCAATCTCGTCGTCCGACTGGAAATAACCCAGTGTAGTCAGACCCCAAATCTCGCCGATCTCCTGACCTTCGTAGTAATTGCTAAGAAGTTTATTGGGATTGTCGAACTTGGTAATCCACGAGCGACTGTCGGCAAGCATCACACGGACGCCGTAGTTCAACGGCGAACCGCCTACGTCCACCTTGTCGCGGTAGCCGATGCTCAGCTCCCAACCTTTCGTTTTAAGGTCGGCAGCATTGGTGTTTGGCTCTGAAGCTCCATAGAAAGCGGGAAGTTGTTTACTCTTCGTCAGCATACCTTCCGTATAGCGCGTGTAGATGTCGAACGACACGTCCAGGCGGTTGTTAAGCATCGTCAGGTCAATACCGCCGTTCACCGTGCGCACCTGCTCCCACGTAAGGTTGCCTGCCACCGGAGTAGGCTGATAGACGCCCATCGGTTGCTCGCCGTCAATCACTGTTCCTATTAAACCCGAACCCATTGTAGCTAAATAAGGATAGTAATTGGAGTTTATCTGATTACCAAGCGTACCATACGAACCACGCAGTTTCAACTGGTCTATCTTCAGTTTGGCTGCAAGCTCTTCTGCGAATTTCTCCCGCGAAAGAACCCATGCCAGCGAACCGGAGGGGAAGAAACCGAACCGGTCAGCTTTTGGGAAACGCGACGAGCCGTCGTAACGACCGCTGAACTCGGCTATATACTTGTTATCGAAGATGTAGTTGAGACGATAGAACGTGCCGCGAAGAGCCAACTCGTTAATAGCCTCCGTCATAGACATATCGCCATAAGCAAGCTGAATACTTGGCAGACTGGTGCTAAACAGCTTGTTGTGCCTTGCATAAACGCTGCTTGCATGCAACAGTTCCTGATTGAAACCGGCCACCGCCGAAACGAAATGCTTACCGGCAAACGTCTTGTGGAAATCGCCATAAATATTATAGACGGTGTAGAAGTTGAGGTCGTTGGTGCTCGACGCCCAGCTCTGACTGCCGCCGTCGGCATAGTACGCCTGAACAGGGTCATTCTCGCCCGCGCGATAGTACGACGGATAGACGCCCTTGTCAACCGTGCTGTAATAACGCCGGAAGTTGGCGTCGGCCTTGACTGCGAACACGTCTTTGACAATGTCGAGTTTCGTATTGAACGAAGCCTGTACTTCTGTTACGTCATTATTCACCCGTCCGCCGTCTTTCAACATACCGGGAAGGTCTGCATAACCTTTGTTCTGCGTTCCATCGGGGTTAGGTATTAATGGATAAACAGCATCCTCTTCTATCACCAAACCATGAAGATTATGGTCTAACTTTGAAGGGTAGTTATAACCCGTTGTAGCCAAAGTAATTGTAGAGCCGACATTCCACCATTTGGTAAGGTTGAAATCGCCATTGGCACGCACGTTGTAACGTTTGTAGGCGTTCTCATAAATCACGATGCCGTCTTGCTGATAGTATCCGGCGCTGACCATGTACGAGCCTTTGTCGTTCTGCTGCGCTACCCGCACATTGGCGTTGTAAGTAGCCGCTGTCGTATTATAGACAACATCCTGCCAGTTTGTCTCGTAATAATATCCCCATGAGGTCGGACTATAGACGCCGCCACGAGGGAACACAATACGCGGGAGCGTCGGGTCGGCTTTTACCTTTGCAGCGTATTCGCGCTCGGACGTGTCGTAGATAGTACGCAAGGGATAGCCCGATTCGTACGTAAGCTGCATGAAATCAACAACGTCGGTAACGAGGTCGGGCATGTTATACCATTCCCGAATGCCATAAGTAGCGTCGGCGCTGATGTCCAACTTACTGCTCTTGGCAGTCTTGGTAGTGATAAGCACCACGCCAAAGGCTGCACGAGCGCCGTAAATTGCCGATGCCGAAGCATCTTTGAGTACCGACACGCTTTCGATGTCCGACGGATTGATACGGGCAAGCTCTGCCGGTGAAACCGGTACGTTATCAACGAGGATAAACGCGCTACCGCCGTTGATAGAAGTGTAACCGCGAATGTTGATGTCGGGGGCATAGTTGGCGCGTCCGCTCGACATCTCGATGTTGAGGTTCGCCGCCGCACCCTGCAATGCAAGGTTCGCATTGCTCACCGTGCGGTTCTCAAGCGTCTTGCCGGATACGGCTTGTACCGCACCAGAAAGATTGACCTTCTTCTGCGTGCCGTAACCTACGACAACCACCTCCTCAAGCGCCAAATAGTCTTCCAAAAGCTTTATATTCAATGGAGCGCCTTCACGAAACAGTGAAGCGGCAATTTCCTGCGTCGCGTATCCTATGTAGGAGACCACAAGTACAGCATTGTTGTTTACTGTAATAGTGAAATTACCGTCAACATCGGTCGGAATCCCATTGGTGGTGCCTTTTTCAACTACGTTCACGCCGATCAGGGGTTCGCCATTGACATCCGTCACCTTTCCGGAGACCGGTTTGCCTTGTTGCTGCTGAATCATTTCTTCAACCACTGCAACAGGCATTTCTTTACGGGTAATAAAAATTTGCCGGTCGCGAATCACATAACCGTTGTCCGTACCTTTAAACAGTTGGTCAAGAATTTTGTCCACTGTCTGGTTTTCCGCACGAACGCTGACCTTCCGTTTCACATCCAAGACGTCGTCATAATAGAAAAAGATATATTCGCTCTTTTTCTCAATTTCTCTGAACACGTCCTTCACTGTTTTATTCTCCAGTTTGACAGTTAAATAGGTCTCCTGGGAATAACTGCTCGTCGCATAACAAAAACTCATTCCGATAAACAGGAATACGCTTGTTAATCTAATGACTTCAATTGTTCTTCTAAAATTCACCATGTAATTAAAAATTTATTTATTAATAATACGATATTGATTATCATCGAAAATGCATTTTACGGGCGCCGTCAGGGCAATGCCGTTGAGCACCTCGTTGAGATTGTCCTTCAAATCTAATTTGCCGGAGCATTTCAACCGCGTCACTGCCGGATCACAACTGATCTCTATCCCGTAGTAGCGCGAAAGCCGTTTCAGAATCACTTCAAGATTTTCACTCTCATATTGATATATGCCTGATATCCAGGAAATATAATCTTCCACCTCGACATGTTCCACCTGCGTACTGCCATTAGCATACGTAAACATTTCGTTGGGAACAAGCCGGACTTCGTTCTTATTGTCCGACCGCACCCTAATACTTCCCGAAACAAGCACCAAACTTTTCTCCGTATCGTTTTCGTAAGCCATGACGTTAAACGTCGTTCCCAATACTTCGGCAACAAACGTCTTTGTCTTGACGACAAACGGGCACTGTTCTTTGTGTGTCACATCAAGAAACACCTCGCCATCCACATAGATTTCGCGCATTTTGCCATTGAAAGCCACCGGATAAACAACTCGCGTAGAAGCATTGACCCACATCTGCGTGCCGTCAGCCAGCGTCAGTTTAGAACGCTTGCCTTGGGGGACAACCAACTGATTATAAATGATTGCCGCTTCGTCCTGTTTCCGATTTTGGTCTTTGGGGAGTTCCGTCGTTTGACTGTTAATTTCGATGCCATCGTTCTTATAGGCGATTTCAGCATCTTCACCTTCGAGCGAAATGGCCTGATTATCTGCAAGTACAAGTTGAATATTAACTCCATGTACGTCAGGCGCTTTCACCATTTCGATGCCTTGTACGGGAGCAGTGGCGTCCTGTTCATTCCAGAAGAACAACAGCAGGAAAACTGCCGCAACCATGCTTGCCGCCAAAGCCACTACACGACGGAAAAGGCGGGCTTTCTTTTGCGTGTTGTTTCTATTCTCGCACTGGATAGCATCCCATAACTCCATGATTTCGCCCGGAAGCGCTGTTTCCGGCTTCACCTGCACAGCACGGACGATACGACACGCCCATTCGTAATCGCAGGCATCCACTTCACCCGTGCGGACAGCTTCTTTCCAGCGTTGTTCCGATGCCGGATTCGGATGAATCACCGATGCTATAAATGAATCATCCTGAAGCAATTCTTCGAGTGCATCTGTTTGGTGTGTATAATTATCTTTTTGCATAATTTTTTCTTTTAACTGTTTGTTTTTAATTGAATACTTACGCCGTTGCCTCCTTTTTTTTCATATACCTCCCGGACTCGCCGAATGGCGCGCTGGATGAGGTTTTGCACGGACTGGTAATTCATCTTCGTTATTTCACAAATCGCTTTCATATCCATCCCTTCCACGTAGCGGTAATACATGACTTCCTTCTGACGTGGCGTCATCAATTCAAGGATATATTTTATTTTGCTTTTGGTCTCTTTTTCGTCTTCACGTTCAATATACTCATCTTCAACGGAATATTCCACTGTAAAGACCGGCTCTATCGTATCAATATAATAGCGTTCATTTTCTTTCTGGAACAAGTTGTAAAACCTGTTTTTCAACGCTATATAGAGATAGAGCAGGATGTTGTCCGTCGGCTTCAGGCGCTTCCGGTTTGCAAAGATTTTAACGAAAACATCCTGAATACAATCCTTGACAAGTTCCCTGTCGGGCGAAAAATGCAACCCAAAAGCAAACAACTTGTCGCTATACCTCTTATAAATAAGAGTATATGCATCATCATTGCCTGCGAGAAACTGATCCCAAAGCAATGAATCATCCATAACAGGATTGTCGGCAAGAAACAGTATATTATTCATAACACAACATTCTGTAACAAGAACAGCAATAATGAAAAAATATACTCACTTTGAGGGATTTTTTTTTGATTTTTTTTCGGGTGCATCCTGTAAAACAATAATTGGTTAAATAACAAAACAATTGAATAACTGAGGCAACATTCAGTTATTCAATTGTTCTATGATTCGGATTTTTACGGGCAATGCAGGCATGCCCTTTCATCTGTATCTTCTGTTGTTACACGGTAATCGACTTGTACTTCGGCACCAGCGCTTTCATGATAATCCATGCAAGCAGGTAAGCCAATGAACAGATAATAAACATGATGCCATAGCCTGTTTCGATTGTGCCAAGCGCTTTGTAATGGTCAAGTAACAGTCCGGCCGCCCAGGCTATCAGCATCCCTCCGGCAGCGCCGGCCATCCCGCCAATACCCGTAACCGATGCCACAGCTCGCTTTGGAAACATGTCCGAAACCGTTGTGAAAATATTAGCCGACCAGGCCTGGTGTGCTGCCATGGCCATTCCTATAACAATCACTGTGTACCAAGTATTTATATGGCCAAGATATTGTGCTGCAAGCATCGTGAGCGGAATCAGGGCATAAAGGAACATGGATGTCATTCGCGCCCTGTAAACGGCATTTCCCCTGTTTATTAAATACTTGGGCAGCCATCCGCCAAATACGCTTCCAATAGTAGAAATAGTATAGGCGACTGCAAGGGCTATCGGCCAGATTATCAATCCTGAAACAGCTATTTTATCAAGCAGTGGCGTACTGCTGAACAGACTCTGAAAATTAGTCAGTTCCTTGAGTACGTCATCAAGAATGATCCCATCAGGCAAACCATTCGGATAGGCAGCCAGAATTTTTGATTTGTTCTCACCTTCGAGAAACGAGGGCAGCCAGAATAGAAAAAACCACCATATCGGATCGGTCAGGAACTTACCGAAAAAGAAAGACCATGTTTGCCTGAACTTCAACAACCAGCCCCAACTTATTTTGCTGTTCTTTTCAGCATCACCCGACGTTTCCGGTTCGGTTTTTTCCGGCGTATCGTCTTTATCGCTGTGAATAAAGTCATACTCGGCCTGCGAAATTTTTTGCTCTTTCAGTTTGTCGGCAGGCGTTTTATAGCCAAACCACCAGAAAATAAGCCATACCAAGCCGATGGCGCCTGTCAGCACAAATGCCCATTCCCAACCCCAGTTCAGGGCGATCCAAGGCACACAGAGCGGAGCGACGATGGCGCCAATATTAGCGCCTGAATTGTAAATGCCTGTCGCTAACGCGCGTTCCTTTTTGGGAAACCACTCGGCTATCGTTTTGTTCGCCGAAGGAAAATTGCCCGCTTCGGTAACGCCGAGGGCTGCCCGTGCAGCCCCAAAAGTAAAGGTGTTATGAGCCAGCCCATGTACCATTGCCGCAAGACTCCAGCCAAGCAACGAAAGGAAATAGCCTACTTTTGTCCCGATTTTATCAATGACGCGCCCGACAAACAATAGTCCAAGTGCATAAGCAAGTTGGAAAGCCATCACAACATGCGAATAATCCGACTCCGACCAGTTAAGGCTCGTTTCGAGGGTTGATTTTAACAGGCCAAGCACCTGACGATCAATGTAATTAATGGTTGTGGCAAAAAACACTAATGCGCAAATTGTCCACCTGTAATTTGTCATTTTTTGATTTAATACACTCATAATAAATGCAATATTCTAATTTATAACTAAGGTTGTTTCCCAATATAAGCCAGTATGCCGCCATCCACGTACAGCACGTGCCCGTTGACAAAATCGGAAGCGTCGGAAGCGAGGAACACAGCCGGACCCTGCAGGTCTTCAGGCGTGCCCCAGCGTGCTGCCGGCGTTTTAGCAATGATAAACTTATCGAACGGATGACGCGAGCCGTCGGGCTGCCGTTCGCGGAGCGGAGCGGTCTGAGGCGTTGCGATATAGCCCGGTCCGATGCCGTTGCACTGGATATTATACTCGCCGTATTCCGATGCGATATTGCGCGTCAGCATCTTCAGCCCGCCTTTGGCAGCCGCATAAGCCGACACCGTCTCACGCCCCAACTCGCTCATCATCGAGCAGATATTGATGATTTTGCCGTGCCCTTTCCGTATCATCACGGGAATGACGGCTTTGGCTACGATGAACGGAGCATTCAGGTCAACATCAATCACTTGCCTGAACTCGGCGGCGCTCATCTCGTGCATCGGGATACGCTTGATGATGCCCGCGTTATTGACAAGGATATCTATCACGCCGATTTCCTTTTCGATGGTGGCAACCATACGGTTCACCTGCTCTTCGTCCGTAACGTCGCAAACGAAGCCTCGCGCCTCGATGCCCAGTTCGCCGTAAGCCTTCAAACCCCGGTCAACCAGGTCCTGACGCAGGTCGTTAAACAGAATTGTCGCGCCCGCGCGATGAAACGCCGTCGCAATCGCAAATCCGATTCCGTAGGAAGCGCCCGTAACGAGCGCAATCTTGTCTTTCAGTGAAAATAATTTGTCCATTTTTATCTATTTTTTTAGTACTAATCAGTTAATCATCGTGACACCCGCCCTGAGCCATCGCCTTTAAGCAGATTTTCAACTTCGGCGACGGTGACCATATTGAAGTCGCCTGCAATGGTATGTTTCAGGCATGAAGCGGCTACAGCAAATTCAAGCGCCTTCTGCAAGTCCCGGGGATACGTCAGCAAGCCGTAAATCAGTCCGCCCATAAACGAATCGCCTCCGCCCACACGATCTACAATATGCGTAATATCATAACGTCGAGACTGATACAACCGATCGGCATACAGCACGCCACCCCACGTATTGTGGTTCGCATTGACAGAACCGCGCAGGGTTATGACCACCTGTCCGGCACGCGGGAAACGCGCTTTCAGTTGTGTACAGACCGATTCAAACTGCGCAGCATCCACTTCGCCGCCTGTTTGCGCCGCATCGAAACCTTCGGGACGGATGCCAAATACCTTCTCAGCATCCTCCTCATTGCCGAGAATCACGTTACATCCTTCTGTCAGCGCAGGCATCACCTCCGCAGCCGTTTTGCCGTATTTCCACAAGTTCTTGCGGTAATTCAAATCGGCCGACACAGTGATGCCCAGCCTGTTAGCGGCGTGTATAGCCTCAAGGCAGGCATCTGCAGCTCCCTGCGAGATGGCGGGTGTGATACCCGTCCAATGAAACCATTGCGCATCTTTCAAGACTTCGTCCCAATCCACCATACCCGGCTGTATCTCGGCTATCGCCGAGTGTGCGCGGTCGTAAATGACCTTCGAGGCGCGGGCGACAGCGCCTGTTTCAAGAAAATAAATCCCCACGCGGTCGCCGCCGCGAACAACATGCGACGTCCCTACATTATATTTACGCAGTTCGGAGAGACACCATTCGGCAATATCGTTTTTCGGCAAGCGCGTGACAAACTCAACAGGCACGCCGTAATTTGCCAGCGACACGGCGACGTTCGCCTCCCCGCCGCCAAAGGTGGCATTCAGATTTACAGACTGTATGAACCGCTGATATCCGGGCGTGGACAGCCGCAACATGATTTCTCCAAATGTGACTACTTTTTTCATGCTATCCTATACATTAATTAATATGCCACAACAAGTGGACTTTCGAGGCTCTTTGCAAACTGTTCAATATATTCCTTGAAATCATCCAATGCCGGGAAACCGTATTTGCTCCACCCATAACCGGTGTAATAGATTACAGGCTCGCCGGGTTGGTAGGTAGTGAGCGCCAGCAGATGCGAATATGTTTCCTCCTTGCCCGTTATGGCATGGGCAACTGTGTACGTATCTTTTGTCACGCCGCTTATACCTTGTGGAAAAACCATGCCGATGTACACTTTATCCACCATTTCGCTTTCCGGCTCAGCATAGATAATTGTGGCCATACCCGACTTTGTCTCAGTTTTAATGATGGCGTCTATACCTTCGCGCTTGACGATGCCCGCCGCAACGGGAATAGCTTCCGTTGTGCCATAAGCCTGTGCTACTTTGGTGAGTTGCGAACCGGCGTCAATTGAGAATGTGCGGCTCTCGCTGAATGTTTTCCCATCCACAAAGATATCCTTATAGGTTAATACAAAGGTAGTGCGTAGCGGCCCGTTTTCGAGCACTTCCTGACTGACAAAGTTCTCATTCAGCCATAGTTTGCCGCCTGCATAAGGCGCCATCATACCGCCGCCCAGTGTCCGGCCAACCTTATAATCGTCCAGTCCTTCGCCATGATCCTGGTGATACGACTGCACGCCGGCAAGATCATCTTTATACCATTTGTCTATGATCAGGTTGCTTGTGCGTTTATACCAGAGGTCAAGCCCGTTGCTCGGACCGTCCACCGGGATCAATGCCGGACCGTAAATTCGAAATGCCACACGGTCATTCTCCCAGGCAAAGTCGTCTTTGCGCTCTGTGATAAACCGCCCGTAGGTCTTGGGCGCAAATGTTTGCGGCTCACCTGCCAAAACAGTATAAGCAACTTTTTCATTGGCTTTTACGTCGGCCTGAAAGATTAGTTTCCCGTCGTAAGTAAGTTGCGAGGCAACGATTTCACCGGCGCTGTTTTTCACAACATAAGTCTGCCCTTCACCAAGACTGATCCGAGCGACAAGATCGCTGACCGGAATTTCAACGATTTCTCCTATTCGGTCATAATCATTTGGATTACTTATTTTTATGCGAATTATAGCGTCCTGTGCGCATGATACAAGCCATCCTACGATGGCGACAAATAAAATTACTTTTTTCATATTGCGTTGATTTATTTAAGTTTATCCGCAGTAAAAGTATCCATGTCATCATAAGCAAGATTTTCGCCGCACATCGCCCAGATGAACGTATAATTGCTTGTTCCCGCCGCCGAATGGATTGACCATGAAGGCGAAATAACCGCCTGCTCATTGAGCATAAAGAGATGTCGCGTTTCCTGCGGCTCGCCCATGAAATGGCAAACCGACTGTTCGGCAGGCACCTTGAAATAAAAATAGGCCTCCATCCTCCGCGAGTGGGTATGCGGCGGCATCGTGTTCCACACACTGCCGATCTGCAATTCCGTCAACCCCATTTGCAATTGGCAACACGGCACAATTTCACTCAAAATAATCTGATTCAGGATACGTTCATTCGACGTCGCCTGTGAACCCAAATTGCGCGTTCGGCGCATTTCCTCTGTGATTGGTGCGGTCGGATACGCCTTGTGCGCAGGCGATGAAGCGAAATAGAATTTAGCCGGTTTGGAGGCATCTTTGCTCTTGAAAATAACCTCTTTAGATCCTCTGCCAACGTAAACTGCATCTTTATAAGCCAGCGCGTAATCCGTACCATCCACGGACACAACACCCTCATTTTCAATACAAATAATCCCCAATTCGCGCCGTTCGCAGAAATATTCGGAGCGAATCAGCGGAACCGTTTCTAATTTAATGGCCTCTTTCACAGGCAACGCCCCCCCAATAATCAGGCGATCGTTGTGTGTATAAGTCATCAGCACGGCATCCGGCTCAAAAACTTTCTCCACGAGGAACTCTTTTCGCAGTTGCGCCGTATCGTAATGTTTCACATCGCCAGGGTGCGTACCCCAACGTTCTTCAATCATCGTTTTCATATTTTTCCTTCTGTTTGATATATATAATGTATATTTATATTAATGTATAGCTACTTGCCACCTGTTTTCCATCCGCAAGTGGCGTTTTACAGGCCACTAAGTTACAGATTAAATTTGAATAAATGGAAAAAATCCGGATTTTTTTTCTACATTTGTAGCGCATTAAATTGTTATTATGAACGTAAAACTCTATGAAAAAGGTCTTTGTCAGCGGATGCTATGATATGTTACATAGCGGTCACGTCGCATTTTTTGAAGAAGCGGCGGGTTATGGCGACTTGTATGTCGGAATTGGCTCGGACAAAACAATTTACGAGTTAAAAGCCCGTAAAACAATCAATACGGACGAAGAGCGCCTGTATATGGTGAAAGCCCTTCGTATGGTGAAAGATGCCTGGATTAATAAGGGCAGTGGCGTGATTGACTTTCTGGAAGAGTTGAAAACACTGCGGCCGGACATCTTTTTTGTGAATAGCGATGGACACAGTCCCGAAAAGGAGCAGTTGTGCAAGGATTTGGGTATTGAATACGTTGTAAGCAAGCGTATTCCGCACGGCAATCTGCCCGTCCGCTCCACTACGGCCTTACGGCAGGAGTGCCGGATACCATATCGAATTGACCTGGCCGGCGGATGGTTAGACCAACCTTTTGTCAGCCAACATAAGGGGGGCGCTGTCCTGACCATCGGCATTGAGCCTGATTATGAGTTTAATGACCGCAGCGGGATGGCGACAAGTTCGCGCAAAAAAGCCATTGAACTGTGGCAAACAGACATTCCCGAAGGCGACAAGCAAAAACTTGCAAGAACCCTGTTCTGCTACGAAAATCCGCCGGGAACGCATTATGTCAGCGGATCACAGGATGCACTGGGCATCGTCCTTCCCGGACTTAACCGCCTGTATTACAATGGAGATTATTGGCCTGAAACGATTGAATCGGTGAACGACAGGGCGCTGTTGCAATGGGTGGAGGAGCGTATCTGGCTCATCCCGCTGTTCCCAAGAGCGGCGACATACGATGTATTGGCAGGCAGGAACATCACGCAGGCTTCCGTCCAACGCCTGAGCGAAGCCTCCGGCGACTGCTGGGGAGCAATTCTGGCCAAAGATGCCGTAGCATGGGGCAAAGCCACTACGGAAAGTTTTGAAACGCAGATTGATATGTTCCCAAACATGGTTTCGGACAAAATCCTCCGCATCATCGAAAAATACAAAGCTGACGTGCTCGGATGGAAAGTAAGTGGTGCCGGCGGCGGCGGCTACTTAGTTTTTGTGAATGAGCAACCGATCACAAACGCGATCCAAATACGAATCAGAAAATAAAATACTCAAAACTATGAAAGGAATCGTTTTAGCCGGCGGATCGGGAAGCCGCCTGTATCCCATCACCAAAGGGATTTCCAAGCAATTGATCCCAATCTATGACAAGCCCATGATTTATTATCCCATTTCGGTATTAATGCTGGCCGATATTAAGGAAATTTTAATTATTTCGACCCCTCAGGACTTGCCCGGATTCCGGCGATTGCTGGGCGATGGCGCGGAATGGGGGGTGCGGTTTGAATATGCGGAACAGCCCTCGCCCGACGGTCTGGCGCAAGCCTTTATCATCGGAGCGGAATTTATTGGAAATGACGACGTTTGCCTTGTATTGGGCGACAATATTTTTTATGGGCAAGGATTTTCACGGATGTTGGCGCAAGCTGTCGCGCACGTGGAGAACGATCGGAAAGCAAGCGTTTTCGGCTACTATGTCAATGATCCCGAACGCTACGGTGTGGTAGCATTTGACGATCAGGGCAGCGTGCTGAGCGTAGAAGAAAAACCGGCGCAGCCGAAGTCAAACTATGCCGTCGTAGGACTTTATTTCTATCCGAACGAAGTAGTGGAAATAGCACGGCAAGTCAAGCCGTCCGCCCGCGGTGAGTTGGAAATAACATCTGTAAATCAGGAATTTATGAACAAAAAACGCTTAAATGTACAGTTGTTGGGACGTGGATTTGCCTGGTTGGACACCGGTACGCACGCCTCGCTTTCGGAAGCCTCTACCTTCGTCGAAGTGATCGAACGGCGGCAGGGACTGAAAATCGCTTGCCTGGAAGAAATCGCATTTCGGAAAGGATGGATTGACGGCGTTCAACTGAAAAAATTGGCCGAAACGATGATAAAAAACCCGTACGGACAGTATATGATGAAATTATTGGAAGGCTGACAGATATCTTTTCCATTCTTTTTTTGAATGTCGGACAAAAAAATGAAAAAAAATTTCATTTTCAATATACTAATAATCAACGAATTAAAAAATTACGAAGAAAAAAATGAACGAAAAATGAATTTATTTTTGATTTTTGTTTGTTTAATTGAAAAATTGCATTACCTTTGCAGTGTTGATTTGTATAAAAACATTAAGTCAACAAGATAAAGAAATAAAGAAAGAGAATATTGTTTAATAAAAATTGAATAAATTATGAAGACGAAAGTATTACTTTTAGTTATTTTGTTTGGTTCTGCACTGCTTGTATCCGCTCAAGAGTATCAACCGCAGGTGGGTTTCAGTACAGAAAATGGTTCAAAAACGAACTTTAAGAAAAACAAGGCATCGGATAACATCTTTATCACGATCGCCGGTGGTGGTAACATTTTGCTGGGAGACCAGAATGGAGATGCTGAATTCAGCGACCGTATCGCTCCTTCAGGTGCAATCTCTATTGGTAAATGGTGGACGCCTTATGCAGCAGTTCGTTTGCAGTTAAACGGAGGTTTGATGAACAACTTCAGCAATGGAGGGGAACAAAATTTCACGTGGATCAATCCTCATTTAGACTTGATGTGGGATGTTACGAACTTTTGGGCGCCTTATAAGGAGTCTAAAGTGTTCCATTTCATTCCTTTCGCAGGCATTGGCTATGGTTTCCGTCCGGAAAAAACAGTTGATGGTATCAAGTATGGAAAGGCAGAAGCCGTTTCAACCAACTTGGGTGCGCAACTTTTGTTCCGTCTGAGCAAACGGGTGGACCTCGTGCTCGAAGGACAATACACCTTGCTCGGCGACCACTGGAACTGGGACTTCCATGCACGTCCGCGCTATGACCGTCCGGTACAGGCCATGTTAGGCTTGAACTTCAACCTCGGAAGGAAAGAGTTTGAGGTAATCGAACCGATGGACTACGATCTGCTGAACGACCTCAATTCCCAGATTAATGCTTTGCGTGCACGCAACGCCGAACTGGAAAAACGTCCGGAATATTGTCCGGAATGTCCGCCGCAAATCGTTCCCGAACCGGCAAAAGAATCGCTGCAAAATGTGGTTTATTTCCGCCTGAACAGCGCGAAGATTGACAAGAATCAGGAAATCAACATCTTCAACACGGCTGAATATTCCAAGAAACACAGCCTGCCTATCAAGTTGGTTGGTTATGCCGACAAGAAGACCGGTAATCCGGATTACAACAAGGGGCTTTCCGAAAGACGTGCAAGAGCCGTTGCAAAGCAACTTACAGAGAAGTACGGTATTTCGTCAAACAACATATCCATTGAATGGAAGGGCGATACAGTACAGCCGTATGCTGAAAATGCTTGGAACCGTGTAGTGATCATGGATACAAAAGAAGATTGACGTTCATTTTAATAAATTTTAAAATAATGACTGTGCATTATCTATGATGCAAAAGACCGATGGATAACTCCATCGGTCTTTTTTTGTAGTGATTCTAAAACGCCTCCCCTACCCTATTTTTCTATCCGGATACGCGCATCCACAGCAATAATTCCCTGTTCCGTAGCCAATAATGGATTAATATCCAGTTCCTTAATCTCTTCTGCGAACCGAAGCAACGCCGACAAATGCACGATAATCTTTGCAAATTGCTGTTCGTCAATGCCTTTCTGTCCACGCGCCCCCCGAAAAACAGAGTATCCTTTTAGCGAACGAATCATGGACAACGCTTCTTCGGTGGCCAACGGCGCAAGCCCGGACGCTACATCCCTGAACAGTTCTACAAAAATGCCGCCCAATCCGCATAGCACAATATGGCCGAATTTGTCTTCATACTTCGCGCCGGCAAAAAGTTCCACCCCCTTCAACATCGGCTGCACTAAAATGGCCTTTGCATCAGGAATTTCCATCAGCCGCTCAAATTCGATTTTCAAGTGTTTCTCCGAACGAATATTCAGGGCAACGCCTCCAACGTCCGACTTGTGCACCGGCCCAACAACTTTGGCCACAACAGGATAGCGCTCCTTTTCGGCAAATTGCCGTATTTCTTTCCACTGACCGGAAACCAATTCTTCCACGATCGGGATGCCGGCAGCCTTCAACAGTGCCTGCACGGATTTGGGAGCTATATAGCCCGATTCGGGTATCCGGTCTATGATACGGCGTATCAGCGGCACATCTACTCCCGTCAGTTCAAGGTTATTAGCTAATGGATGCGGCGTTTTAAGCACCTTCGTAAGCGCATTGGCCAACCCGACCTCGTCGCTGAAATTGACATGACCGCACTTGACGAAGAAATCCGTTTCGTCGCAAGCCGTAGTCACAGACGGCAAAACCGGAAAAATCGGCTTTGAACAGGTTCGCATCTTTTGGTCAAGCACTTCATAGGCTTCATAAACACGTGTCAATCCGGGACTTCCGAAAATAACGGCAATGGCGTCAATTTGATCAAACCGTTTTTCGCAATAATCAATCGCAACAGCCAAATGTTCAGGCCCTCCGGTGCCTAATATATCAATCGGATTACTCACCGAAGAACCGGGAAGCAACTTGCTTTTCAGCCGTTTAGCCGTTGAAGTGCCGGATAACTGCGGGATTTCCATTCCTCCTTTCGACAGCGCATCCGTCAATATAACAGCCGGCCCGCCGGCATGAGTTACAATAGCTATGTTCTTGCCTTTCAACTCTTTTAAAGAAAACACGGCGCCTACGGTAGCCAATTCTTCACGGCTGAAGCAACGCACAATGCCGGCTTTACGGAAAAGCGCTTCCACAGCCAAATCCGGATTAGCCATTGCTCCCGTGTGCGACGACGCAGCGCGACTGCCCGATTCGGAAGTTCCTGATTTGATGGCGGCTATACGGCAACCCTTGCGAATCAGCGAACTGGTATGCAGCAATAATTTATCCGGATTCTTAATGCTCTCAATATAAAGCAATTTTATCTTTGAATCTGTTTCAGGATTAAAATTCTCATCCATATATTCGAGTACGTCCTCAACCGAAATCTGGGCGCTATTGCCAACCGACCATACGGAATTGAAACGCAGACCCATACGCATAGACGATTCCATGATGAAAATCGCTGTGCCGCCCGAACTGGAAATCATATCCACACCAAACGGATCGGTTTCCGGAATCGGCAACGTAAACAAACTGTGATGATACCTGTTCAGCAACCCGATACAATTCGGCCCTATCAGACACGCACCGGCCCTTTCAATCACTTCAACAATCTGTTTTTCAAGCAATCCTCCCTGTTTGGTCGTTTCTCCGAAACCGGCTGTAAACATAATAAAGGCTTTGACGCCTTTCTTTTGCGCCAGGATCGTGACGGTCTCCAGACAGGCCGAGGCCGGAATAGAAATGATGGCTAAATCAGTCGGGGGAATTTCAGTTACATGATGATAGGATTTCAAACCCTGCACATCGTCTTCCTTCGCATTAACAACGTATAAATCACCCTGATAATGCCCGTTCAAGAGGTTGCGGACACAATTACCGCCGGGTTTGGAGGTCTTATTGGAACCTCCTACCACAACAATGCTTTGAGGATTAATAAGCGCCTGATTGATCATACGTTACACTATTTCGTGGAGCTGGAGAGATTCGAACTCTCGTCCAAACGAGGAAACCATTTGCTTTCTACATGCTTATCTTCGCCTTAATTTTCGTGTTACGGCAAGACCGAAGCCACCAACCGTAACCTTATTCCCTTGAATTTCACCCGAAGTACGGGACTTCCTTCGGGCTATTTCCGATATGCTGCACCACCGTTTCGGATCGCTTCGGAACTACAGCTCCGGGTGATGTCTCGTCCAATCACCTTGTGAATGGATAAAGCGTTGATCTACTATACTTCAATCACGCAGCGAGAGCGTAAGTATTTTCGCCAGTTAATTGTTTATCAACCGAGATTAAAGTGCCGGCCAACGACGCACTGCATGCTTACAAACCATCTCTGCCCGCTGTCAAAACCGGTCAGCCCCATGATTTGAGTTTTCCGCTGCAAAGGTACGATTTTTTTCGGAATCCAACATCGTTTTCAAAAAAAAGCATGTTAATCTATCACGCCAAGTTCACGAA
>JAISUI010000092.1 GCA_031272155.1 Tannerella sp.
GTAGTAATATCGGCATTATAAACAAAATGATTGACTTTCAACCACCAACCTCTTAAAAACGGCGCAACAAACGGCGCAAGCATACCGCCGATATTGATAAACACATAAAAAATCTGAAAACCCGAATCGCGTTTGGCTTCATATTCCTTGTTGTCGTACATTGCACCGACGACAGCCTGCAAATTGCCTTTGAAAAGTCCGTTGCCGAAAGCGATAACAAAGAGCGAAATGCAGGTAAATGTCAATACGTAGGTCTTGTTATCGGAGTTCGACATAATCGGAATTGACAGTAGTGCATAACCAATAGCCATCGTTATCAGACCGGCGATGATAGTGCCTTTGTAGTTTTGCAGTTTGTCGGCTATAGTTCCTCCGACTAACGACAAAGCATAAATGCCGAAATAGAAAATTGAAAAAATCAATGCTCCCTGTGTGGGCGACAGGCCGAATTTGGAGCATAGAAACAACGTCAGTACGGCGTTCATAATGTAATAGCCGAAACGCTCGCCCATATTTGAGAGAGCAGCAGGGATAAGTCCTTTGGGATGATTCTTAAACATAGTTCTTGAAATTATAAATTATGATTATTTACTGTATTATCTGCTTGATTGCGCCTGTTTCGGGATAGAAAATCACCTTGACGGGCTTCTTTTTGTCTTCAAATATTTCAGGCGTAAGGCTCTCTTGCGTACCGAACTGTACGATCTGGAACTCATTTTTATACAGCGTTTTTTTCGCTGTTTTTACTTCCACTAATGCTTTGCCGGGTACATTATATATAAGTCCCTTCATGGATTTCGCCTTCTTCTCCGCTTCTTTCGGGGTTAATTCCTGCGCCCGTTCCGTCGTTTTCAGGTTCAGATATACCGGATCGCCGCCCAAATCGTCGGCGTCGAGGATGCCTAATTTGTGCGAAAAACGAAACAGCACTTCTTCCTCCATGTCTTCCGCAGGAATGACGGTCACATCGTAATAGTCCGTTTCACTTTCACGTGTGCCGGTAAACAGGCTGCTTAGCGCTTTTTCCTGTTCTTCCAGTTGCCGGATAACGAGTTTCATCGCTTCCCCATCGGGCGGCAGGTTATCGGCGTCGCCGGTCAGGATATCCATCTTACTTTCACGGATATGGTAAATCTGCTTGGCGGCTACTTCAGCCTGCCGCGCCACAGAGCCGGCAAGCAGGTATTCTTCCGTAAACACGGCCGATGCATTCCTGCTGCGCGGTTCACCGGGATTTTTCTCCTGCTGCGTCGGAACGGCAGGCGGGGTGTAATCCGCATTGACGGTACACAGCAACCCGTCTTCCGTCAAATAGACGTAAGGCGCTACCGTACCCGATTTAAATTCTACCGTAAAACTGTTAGACGCATCCGGCACGCCCCTGTTTATCGCCGTCACGCCGTTCAGTTCGTAATACACGCCGTCCTCCGTAATGGCATCCTTTACGCCAAGGTATTTCTCGGCGTATTTATAATAAGGACCTGCCTTCAGAGTTGTTTTCGTCACTTCGATGTTGAACACAAGCGACGTTTTCGGCAACGAATAAGTCACGCCATATCCGCTGGCCTTTGTTGCAACCTTTTTCTCTACCCGTGTTTGAGCTGCTGCGACAGTAGCGCATAGCAACATTGCAATGATAATATAGATATCCTTCATGCTTATACTATTTAAAAAACAAGCGCACAAAAATAGTCATTATTTCAATTAATAGCAAACAGTCGAAACAAAATAATGACGAAATATCGGTCTGCCAACGATGAAATCGTCGGTTTGAAAAAATATATCTATTTTTTTGCCTCGGAACTGTTTTTCAGTCGGTATTACGAAAAAATGATTATCTTTGCGAAAAAAATAACATCATGCGCAATTATCTTTTAATCATGGTATGGATGTCGGCGATGGCCGTATATGGCCAGCAGCAGACGAACGAGCGGGCGAAATGGTTTACGGATGCACGCTACGGAATGTTTATCCATTGGGGAGTTTACAGCGCCGCCGAAGGCTATTGGAAAGGCGAAAAACATCGTAACGACAACGATTACGCCGAGTGGATCTTTTACCGGAACCAGATCAGCCGTGAGGAATATCTGACGCTGCTTGATCGCTTCGACTGGGATTCTATTGACCCCGAAAAATGGGTGATCCTTGCTAAACAGGCGGGCATGAAGTATATCACACTCACGGCTAAACACCACGATGGATTCGCGTTGTGGGACAGTAAAATCGGAAATTATGATGTTGGCGATTATACCGGCCACCGGCGAGACATCGTGAAGGAATTGGCCGACGCCTGCCGTAAACACGGTATCCGCGTGGGGCTGTACTATTCGCATTGGGTGGACTGGGAACATCCTTTCGGATGGAATCACGAACGTGAAGTGACCGGCATTGACCCGAAGGATTATGACAAATACTGGCAGGAAAAAGTGATTCCCCAAGTCCGGGAACTGCTTACTAACTACGGAGAAATCAGTATGTTGTGGTTCGATATGTGGATTCATCATTCCAGTACAGTCGTTACACGGCAGCAATTGCTGCAACTGAAAAGCCTGATCCGCGAACTCCAACCCAACTGCTTGGTCAATTCGCGGTTGGGGCTGTCCATTGAAGAAGATCCGGATGTGGATTTCAAGACCCTTGGCGATAATCAATTAGGAAATAAAAAGGAAGATTTCCCGTGGCAATCGCCTGCTACAGTGGCTCATTCATGGGGGTATCATTCGGGCGAAACGGCATGGAAAGCGACAAGCGTCCTGTTGAAATCGCTGATTGGCAACGTCAGCCTCAATGGAAACGTCATGCTGAACATCGGCCCGCGAGCGAATGGCGACGTGCCTTACGAAATCGAACATCGCTTGCATGAAATAGGACAATGGCTCGAAATCAATGGCGATGCCATCTATGGCGCAGGCGCTTTTGATCTCGACAATAACCTGCATGACTGGGGCAAAATCACCGCAAAACAGGACGGCAACCGGACCAAACTCTACCTTCATGTATATAACTGGCCATTAAACAAACAACTGTACCTGACGGGCATATCTACCCCTCCCGTCAAAGTATATCTCTTAGCCGACAAACAGCGGCAGCCGTTGTCCTTTACGCACGAAGGCGTATTCACCGGTATTCAGTTGCCGGTATTGCAGCCCGATCAATACGTGTCTGTCGTTGTAGCCGAGTATGACCGGGCGCCCGAAGCAGTACAGGAATTAGTCGCCAAAACGACCGACGGAGGCTACTCCATGACGTACGAAAACCAATTCACAGATAAAACCCTGATAATTCAGAAGAAAAGTCGCGAAGGAACGGTTCCTGCACACGCAGTAGTGAAGACGCCGACCACGATGAAATGGCGTTTTTATGTGGATCAACCCGGTGTGAAAAAGGTGGATGTCTCATACAGTTTCCAGGGGAAAAAGGCCGGCGGTAAAATCGTATGTCGCGTGGCTGACCGGGAATTGTCGCAGATAATTGAACCGACCGGCAAGACGGTAGGCGAACCCAATTCCAACTGGGTGATAGACCGCTTTCTTTCGCATCGTCTGGGCGAAATCTCCTTCCCTCAAACGGGTTTCTATGAAATGGAAACGGAAATAACGCCTGATAAAAACAGCGAATTGCAATTCCAATGGGTCTGGATAAAATGATTCCATAAAGATGCAGGATTATAAACAGAATCTTTTGGTAAGGATTGATTAAAAGATGGCACGTTTTGAAATAACCATATTGGGATGTGGGTCGGCCACTCCGACGTTGCGGCATGATCCGACATCGCAGGTAGCGAATGTGCATGATAACCTGTACATGATTGATTGCGGTGAACTTACGCAGGTGCAGATGCGACGCAGGAAGATATGTTTCAACCGTCTGCGTCATGTTTTTATCTCCCATCTGCATGGTGATCATTGTTTCGGGCTTCCCGGACTGATTTCAACGTTTGGTTTGCTCGGACGGCGCGGTGAATTGGTCATTCATGGGCCGCAAATGCTGGAAGAGTTTATAAATCCGGTGCTGTCGCTGTTTTGCAAAGACATGACATATTCCGTCCGGCTGAACCTGTTTGACCCGCAACAACACGCCCTTGTGATGGAAGATGCTGCTGTACAAGTGTATTCCATCCCGTTGAAACACCGTGTCCCGACGTGCGGATACCTTATCGTTGAAAAAACCGGAGGGTCTCATCTTATCCGTGAAATGGCCGATTTCTATCAAATCCCGCTCAAGATGCGCGCGGAAATCAAACAGGGCGCAGACTACGTAACGCCGGAAGGCGAAATCATCCCGAATAGCCGGCTGACCTGTCCCGCCGATCCGCCGTTGCGCTACGCTTTTTGTTCGGATACCGCTTTTTCGCCCGAAATTATCCCGTGGATTGAAGGCGTGGATTGTCTCTATCACGAAGCTACCTTCATGGACAAAGACCTGTCTCTTGCGCAGGCCACCCTTCACTCTACAGCCCGTCAAGCGGCAGAGATTGCGCTCCGGGCGCAAGTGAAGCAATTGGTGATTGGACATTATTCGGCTCGTTACGAGGATATTAAGCCGCTGCTCTCCGAGGCGCAAGCCGTTTTTCCCGGCACGATGGCTGCGGACGAAGGGATGGTAGTGAGGGTAAACAAGGCGACTGTTTGAAGATTGAGATTCAAGTATTCCCGAAAATATGCCTATCTTTGTCCCCGAAATGAAATCATCAGGCAACCATCAATATGAAATTATGGCGCCCGCCGGCTCATACGAATCGTTGATGGCAGCGATTCAGGGCGGCGCCGGTTCGGTGTATTTTGGCATTGAACAACTGAATATGCGTTCCCGTTCGTCGAGCAACTTTACGATAGACGACCTGCGGGCGATTGCATCGGTGTGCCGCGATCATAACGTCAAAAGCTACTTGACGGTGAATACGGTCATGTATGACGACGATCTGCCGTTAATGCGCGAAATAATAGATGCATCCAAAGGGGCGGGCGTATCGGCCATCCTTGCAGCCGACGTGGCGGCAATGGAATATGCCAACCGGATCGGGCAGGAGGTGCACCTGTCCACGCAACTGAATATCGCCAATGTGGAGGCGCTGAAGTTCTACGCCCGTTTTGCCGACGTCGTTGTGCCGGCGCGCGAACTGAATCTGGAACAAATCCGTCGGATTCGACAGACGATTGAAGAACAGAATATTAAAGGCCCCAAAGGCGATCTGATACGCATTGAAATGTTTTGCCACGGGGCGCTGTGCATGGCCGTTTCGGGAAAATGCTATTTGAGCCTGCACGAGATGAACAGTTCGGCCAATCGCGGCGCCTGCATGCAACTGTGCCGACGCGGATACACCGTGAAAGACCGCGAAACAGACATCGAATTGGAGGTGGATAATCCGTTTATTATGTCGCCTAAAGACTTGAAAACCATTCATTTTATAAATAAAATGATGGATGCGGGTGTGGAAGTGTTCAAGATTGAAGGGCGCGCTCGAGGGCCTGAATATGTGCGGGAAGTGACGGCGTGCTATCGCGAGGCGGTACAGGCATGCATGGAGGGGACTTACGACGAGGCAAAAATTGCAGCCTGGGACGAACGCCTGAAGGCCGTTTTCAACCGCGGCTTCTGGAACGGTTATTATCTTGGGCAGCGATTGGGTGAATGGAGTAGTCGCTATGGCTCAAATGCCACAAAACGAAAAGAATACATTGCCAAAGGTATAGATTACTTTAGCAGGATCGGCGTAGCGGAATTTGAGATGGAAAGCGGCACGCTGAAGACGGGCGACGAAGTGTGGATCACCGGCCCGACAACCGGCGCCATCCTGCTGACTGTAGAAGAAATACGTGTGGACTTGAAACCCGTTTCCGAAACGGTCAAGGGCGAACGTTTCTCTATCAAAGTGAATGAACGTATCCGGCCGTCAGACAGGATGTATAAATGGGTGAAAAATGAAGTTTAATATTTGATTATCAATATATAATGAAAAAATATTGTTTCCAGATTGAATTGAAAGTGCGCGATTACGAGTGCGATTTGCAAGGCGTTGTGAACAACTCTAATTACCAGCGGTATATGGAGCATACTCGGCATGAATTTTTAGGTTTGCTGGGCGAAAATTTCGGGCGGATGCACGAGGCCGGAATTGATGCCTTTGTAACGCGCGTGGACATTCGGTACAAGACTTCCCTACGGAGCGGCGATACGTTTCTTTCGTGCCTGAACCTGAAAAAGGAAGGGCTGAAACTGCTTTTTGAACAGGACATCTACCGTTTGCCCGACATGACGCTGGCCGTCAGCGGACGAGTTGAAACCGTCATTGTCAAAGACGGAAAACTGACGCGCGGCGAATATTTTGATAATTTATTGAAACAAAATAATTTACTATGACAAATAACGAACGGCTTTATCTGATAGCGCTGACCTTTGTGAAAGGTGTTGGCGACGTGCTGGCACGCCACCTGCTCCAGTATTTCGGGCAGGCGGAAGCCATTTTTCGTGAAAAAAAGAACGTATTGGAGAAGGTGCCCGGAATCGGTGAATATACAGCTGCCGGCATCGTGGCAACGAAAGGCGAAGCCCTCCAGCGCGCCGAACGGGAATTGGCGTTTGTCGAGAAAAACAGAATACGTCTCTATACGATTACGGAAGAGGATTATCCCGTCCGTTTGCGGGAATGTCCGGACGCGCCAATCGTGTTTTATTACAGGGGGAACGCAGATTTGAATGTAAAACGCATCCTCAGTGTAGTAGGGACGCGCCGCGTGACGGATTACGGCAAAAACCTGACAGCTTCATTGCTGAAAGATCTGTCGGAAATATTCCCGGATTTATTAATAATCAGTGGATTGGCGTACGGGGTAGATGTGCAGGCGCACCGCCAGGCGCTGAAAAACGGGCTTCCGACAGTTGGCGTGCTGGCTCATGGCTTAGACCGCATCTATCCGGCGACGCACCGCAATGTAGCCGTTGAAATGCTAAAAGACGGCGGGCTGATGACGGATTTTCCGAGCGAAACGACGCCTGATCGCGAAAATTTTCTGAAACGCAATCGTTTAATTGCGGGATTGGCTGATGCTACGGTTGTGGTCGAATCGGCCGAAAAAGGAGGCGCGCTCAATACCGCCGATATTGCCTTTTCGTACAGCCGTGATGTCTATACGTTTCCCGGACGGGTGGACGATGAACATTCCAAAGGTTGTAACCGGTTAATACAGTCCAATAAAGCAGGATTGATCACTTCGGCAGGCGATTTAATCATGGCGCTTGGCTGGGAAACGGGTGAACACGCCGAATCGCCCCGGCAGGAAAAACTGACCTTTCACAATCCTTTGCCCGACCATCCGGTGATTGAGGCGCTTGCGGGAAATGGTTCCATGCAAATCAACGATTTAGCCCTTGCGATGAATACGCCTGTTTATCAATTGTCGTCCATGCTTTTTGAATTGGAAATGGCAGGACATGTCAAGGCAATGCCCGGAGGCGTGTATAAAATTAATCGGTGAAAACGTGAGTAATAATAATATAATGCTGAATCCCAAAGAAATACAGATTGTTGATTATGATTATCCGTTACCTGATGAACGGATTGCCAAATATCCGTTGCCGCAACGCGATGCTTCCAAACTGTTGGTTTACAATCGGGGAAAGATTTCCGAGGCGGTTTTTCGGCAACTGCCCGATGTACTGCCGGAAAATTCGTTGCTCGTATTCAACAATACGCGGGTGATTCGGGCGCGACTGCTGTTTCGGAAAGCAACGGGAGCGCAGGTTGAAGTGTTTTGTCTGGAACCTGTCAAGCCGAATGACTATGCGCTTGTTTTTCAGCAGACGGAACAGTGTACGTGGAAATGCCTGATCGGTAATCTGAAACGATGGAAAGGCGGTTTGCTGGAGCAAACCATTCGCGTTGGCAGCGAATCCATCGTGTTGCGTGCTGAACGGACGGCATCGGATGGCGACGATTGTTTCGTAACGTTTCGTTGGGAACACGCTGGGATTACGTTTGCAGACATACTTGATGCGGCGGGTGTACTTCCTATTCCGCCGTACCTGCATCGAGAAACTGAAATATCTGATTTGCAGACATATCAAACAGTATATGCCCGTGTCAAAGGTTCTGTGGCTGCGCCGACAGCAGGGTTGCACTTTACGCCTGAAGTCTTTCAGGCGTTGGATGCGAAAGGCATCGGACGGGAAGAAATCACGCTCCATGTGGGTGCGGGTACTTTTAAGCCGGTGAAAACGGCTACTCTTGCCGGACATCGGATGCATACGGAATATTTCAGCGTACATCGGCAAACCATCGTCCGCCTGCTGGAATGTGCCGACCATGTGATTGCCGTTGGGACTACGTCCGTCCGCACGCTCGAAAGCCTGTATTATATAGGCGTTCAGCTGTGTAACAATCCATTATCAGGTGAAGAGGCGCTGTCTGTAGCGCAATGGGCGCCATATAAAAAGGCGATTTCATCGCCAATTTCGACCACTGAAGCGCTACAGCGCATCCTGCGTTTCATGGACGAACAGGCCACCGACTGCCTGACGGCGTCCACTCGACTGCTGATTGCGCCGGGCTATACATTCCGCATCGTACGCGGGATGGTGACAAACTTCCACCAGCCGCAAAGCACATTGTTGTTGCTTGTTTCAGCTTTTGTAAAAGGCAATTGGAAAAGCATTTACCACTATGCGCTAACGCACGGTTTCCGCTTCCTGAGCTACGGCGACGCTTCGTTGCTGTTGGCGGATATATCCTGAATTTTTGCAGATTCAAAACCATTCTTATCACGGTGAAATCGTCTCATCGTGTACCCTCACCATATCTATTAAAATACGAAGTACAAAAAAGAGAAATGTCTTTTTACGGATGATATAATCCTACGCTCACGAACATTCCGCGAGAAAGAAAAATCATCTGTTGATAATTTTTTCGCAAAATCTATTGTCTATATCCCAAACTATCCTTAAATTTGCGCCGAATTGCGTGCCATTTTAGTTAATTTTGTGTATTATATTTTTATTTAATTGATATACAAATCACTATATGACATTTTGCGGATGATATTTTATCCGGACAACGGATAGTAATAAGGGTTGAAGGCATATAAATAAAGAAAAAAGAAATGAGGCGCAAATATGTTGGAATGATTATGTGGATGTGTATGGCATGGCTCTGCCACGCACAAATCAGCAATACTTCGGGCGACAAATTAATCGGAATCTGGAGCTTAGATTCTATCGGGATTATAGAAGTGTCGGCAGATCAGAAAGAAATGTCTGTTTCTTATGATTATGTGAAGGATATTATTTTTTTTGCATTTGATACAATTGAATTTAAAGCGAATGATACCTGTGTATTGAAAAGCAGGAGCGGCGTTGCTTTTGCCCCATATATGGTGATAAAAAATGACTCGTTGAGCATCATGGATAAATATGGGGAATTTTTGTATCATTACAGTATAGAAGAAACCCTTGTGCTGGAAGGAGCATTTGCGGGAAGTGACATGTTCGGGGATTTTGTTATATACAAAGCATTTATGCGATACAAACCGGACGATAAATGGATAACGGGAACGATTGAAAATGAATAATAACAGGGGGAAAATAGGGTTATTGGTCTGGCTTTTCATTCCGTTTATTGCATGGAGTCAGAATAATATCTTGTCGGATACGGAAGATTGCAGCGGTACGCGACCGCCCTTTGCTTTTACGATTCAATCGGCGTGGACATCTTCAACCACAAAGAAGGTAGATACAAGATATACGCCTGTAGCAGGCGATATTGACGACGATGGAAACGTAGAAATCATAACGGCAAATGGAGTCGCCGGCGGCGGTGGAATTTTGTATGTATTTGAAGGAAAGACAGGCGCATTGGCCGGGCAACTCAATTGCTCCGGAGTTACTACTTCACAATCAAATGGCATTCTTATATTTAGACGAGACTCTGCGGCCAAGGTTACCCTGTTCGTTGCAGGCAGAAATGGAACGATTTATTTGTATGAAGTTGATGGGCCTGCCCGTCCGCTTACCTTTACGCTGGTTTGGTCGCGAGCGCTTAATACCCCTCAAGGTCTGCCTGTGGCTGCTGACCTTGACGGTAACGGAACGGTGGAAATTATTCAAGGGAATTATATTATTGATGCAAATACCGGAAATACGTTAGCAACACTTCAGTATGCAGGTGCAGGAATTACTCTTAGTCATGCTTTTCCAATTACAGCTGACCTGGATGGCGATGGACATCCTGAAATCGCCGTAGGTACGCATGTCTATAAATATGCAGCCGGGACAGGCGCTACGTTGTGGCGGGTATGCCCCGGTTTTACAGCAGTTGTAGGGGAGGAAGGAAATAATATAGCGGCGGATGTAAATCAGGATGGAATAGTTGATCTGGTATATCAAAATCCCGAACCGAAATCCGGAAGTACTCCGCAGGGATTTATCAGGGTGTGGACGCCCTTAACCAATCAAAATCTTGGAGATGTGGCAACCAATCTTCCGGGACATGCGCGCTCCTATCCTTTTGTTGGCGATATTGACGGAGTCGTTATAGGCGGTAAAAAATATCCGGAAATATGTGTCAATACTGTCGGACAATTAAGAGCTTACACTTACAACGGGACTTCCTTTTCGCAAAAATGGACGATGAATCATTCGGATATGTCGGGCGGAACAGCGCTTACCTTGTTTGATTTTAACCTTGATGGGGTGGTAGAGTTGGTTTACCGCGATCAGACTGAACTGCATATTTTTGACGGGAGCGGCGCTGCCCCTGTGAATACGACGGCGCCAATCGCCTGCGGTTCCGCTACCATTGTCGAAACTCCCATTATAGCTGATGTAACTGGCGATGGCAGCGCCGATATTATTGTGCCCGGCGATCCTCTCGGAGCCAGTAATGCACTGTATGGTGAATTGATGGTTTTTGAGGGTAGCGCATCCAAGTGGGCGTCGTGTCCGAGTGTGTGGAATCAGCAAATGTACAGTCCTTTGCTTGTCAATCGGAACTTAACGATTCCTCGTACCGTACAGCAGCCGACGCTTACGTTCACGCTCCCTAACAGTTCGACGGTGCAATATTATAACGGAGGCCCCATGCAGGCTCCTTATATCAGTGAATCCACTTATTGGCCCGTTGATATTTCGCCTGACGTCTATGTGGTGAGCGGTACGATTACGATTAATTCGCCTACTTCAGTCACCTTGACGGTGATTTTCGGGAATCAAGGCATGGCGGTAGCTTCGGCAAGTACGCCCATACGCTACTACAAAGACGGCATTTCGACTGCAAATATCCTCGGCAGCGAAGTGTTGGGTGTGGATCTGGCGCCCGGTCAAACGAAAACCATCACGAAAGTGCTGTCGGGCCTCAGCAATCCGATGCCTTCCCGCTTCTACGTCCGGATACTTGACGACGGGACGAATTTTCCGGCTGCCGGCGCCTACAGCGACTGTAACCTGAGTAACAATCAAAAATCGTTCGGTACGCTGGAATTGCTAAAAACGGTGGATTCGCAAAATGCGTGTGTGGACGGAACAAGCATCTTTCACGTCACGCTGGTCAACAATACCAATCAAACGTCCAGTCCGCAAACGTTTAATAATATAGTGATTTGCGACAGTCTGGGCAATGGCTGGCAGTTTATTTCCGACACCGTTTCGAGCGGCACATTGACTGCCTATAATGCGACTACCCACAAGGTATTCTGGTCAATCAGTTCCATCGCTCCCGGCGATACGGTATGGATGCGCCTTGTCGCCAAGGCGACAACAGCCGGCTCTATCCGCAACTCCTCGTGGGTGGAAAGCGTAGGCGGTGTCACGCTTGGACGGGAAGTGATAGAAGCATACGTAATTGTAAATAGCACCACTGCACCTGCCGCGGCCACGATTTCACCGGCCAATCCCACGTTCTGTCCACCCGGAGGTGTCACGCTGACGGCGTCGGTAGCAGGCAAATCTTCCTACCAGTGGTACAGGAATAACGTGGAAATAACAGGCGCTACATCACAGACTTATACGGCCACAACGGCCGGCAGTTATACAGTCACTTATTTCGACGCCCCCTGCGTTTCGCAGATGAGCAGTGCGGTTGTGGTAACAGCCAAATGCTATCGTCTGGGCGACGACTACGCTACGGTAGTAGAGAATACTTGGGTAGAAATCAATGTATTGGATAACGATACATTGCCGAGCGGCTTTTTCTCCGGTACGTTCAGCTTGTGCGATTCCATCGCAGTACAGCCCGTGGCCGGCATCCTTTCCTGTACTGGAACGGGCGCAAACAGCCGGATCATTTATTCCAATACGGGTGTCAGCAGCCTGATTAATAATATTGACTCGTTCACGTACCGTTTCCGTTATACAGATCCAAGTACACTGGCCACTGTCGAAAAAACGGCGCGGGTTTATATCTATGTTCTGTCGAGCGCTATCGGTGGATTCGCCGGTTGCCAGGGGTTGCCGGCCACGATTACGCTGGCTAACAAGCCCGTTGGCGTATCGTTCAATTGGTATCAAACACAAGCGTCTGCGACGTTGATAGGAACGGGACGTTCGCGGACAACCGGCGTACTGATGGCGGATTCGGTTTACTGGCTCAAACCGGTGATGCCCGCCGGTTCGCCATACCAATCTGCGGATTTCCCGCGGGGACAACTCACCGTAACCGCTTTGGACAACAACTCCCGACAAATGCGCTGGACCGGAATGATAGACCATAACTGGCATAATCCGGGCAATTGGGTAGGGATTAATACAAGTTTGAATATCGAATATCCTGTTTCCTACGAACCGACCGAATGTGTGGATGTGGAGATCGCTTCCGATGCGCTGTATTTCCCCGAACTGACCGGCACGCCGACGGCGGTTTGCCGCGATATCAAACTGTTGAACAGGGCTTTGTTGAAAAATCCTCATGCGCTGGTTTACCGGAATGCGCAGGTGGAACTGATCCTCGGCTCCACCGAGCGCGATCGTTTTGTGATGTGGTCGGCGCCGCTGATGGATGTCTATTCGGGCGATTATCATTTCAAAGAAGGCACAACGCCTGTATGGGGCGACATAGGACTGAATTTTTTCCAGAAAGCCAATCCGAGCGGCGGCGTAGCGAGCGTTAATACATTTACGGCTACGTTTGGCGCACCGGACGCCCCGTTGAGCCTCGGCACGGCATTCAATGTGAAGGTTGTTTCCACGACCCGTTCCAAGGGAAAAGCATTCGTTTTTCCGAAAACCGAAACGTCCTATCAGGATGAAATACATATTATTCCTTATTACGTGAGCCGCACGAACGCAAACAGGTTTGTCACGGACACCGTAACCTTGTCGGGCAATACGTTTAATATGCCTGTATGGAATGACGTAGTCGGTTCAAGTTTGGTGCAGGTCGTCAATCCATATCTTGCTTATTTGGATGTATCACAGTTTCTTGCGGGCAACAGCGCCAAACTCAATCCGGGAGGATATATCATCTGGGACGGTAAGATCAACAACAGTTTCACGATGGTTTCAACCAATGGAAACAGGTACGTATATACGGCGCCTTCGCTGTCCACTTTGCCCAACCTGATTCCGCCTTTGCAATCGTTCTTTGTCCAGAAAAGCAGCGCAGCATTGATTAACAGCGTGAAAATGTCGCCCGACTGGACGACGACGACAGGCAACAGCCCGTATGTTCTGCGTTCTGCGCCTGAAGAAACAGGCATCCTGAGAATCAAAAGTACACAGGGCGGAAATACAAGTTATGCCGTATTAAACTATGATACAGACGCTTCGCCTGCATACAACGGGAAAGAAGACGTTTATACACTGTTTTTCGATGAAAATCCATTGACAGTATATTCGTTGACTTCGGCCAAGGAGGCGCTGTCTATCAATACCAATGGCGATTTCCAGTCGAATCCGACCGGTTTGGGACTTCGCTTTGCTTCATCCGGCGAAGTCAGTCTGGAATTTTCCGGACTGGAAACGTTTGGGCATGATGTTTTTCTGATAGATAAAGAAAAAAATCAGGAAATCAATCTACAACAGACGCCGTCCTACACGTTCACCGTCAAAGCTTCCGCCAGGGCAATGACGGAAATCAATGACCGTTTCGCTTTGCGGATGGAATATACGGGCAATGTCAGCATAAAAGAAATTGACGACAATCTCGATCTTTATGTATTTGCCAAGGATGGGTGGTTGGATGTATGGGCTATTGATAAACCCATCGAGAATTTACAGATATACAATATGTTAGGGTCTTTGATATATAGCAACAACAAGGCTTCCGATTCGTTTCGGATTTCGCTTGGTGGATGGCAGGTTTACATTGTAAAAGCGCTTGTAGGGAATGAGATCAAGGTAAAAAAAGTATATCTCAAATAAAGGCTAACAATGATTCCTCTATTCACTAATTTAAACGCATCGTTAGAGGTATGCTAAAAGCATGCCTCCCGGACATACTCCTAAAGGTCAATAGCTTTTACGCGAAAGACCTGACCGTTACGGGCAAAAACCAATTCCCCGTTTTCTTCCTTTCTTTTTTTTACTAACCGTTGAAAAGCCAAACTTGCACCTTTAACAACATTCTCTTCAAATTTGCTCAACTCTCGTTCATTCATAAGTTTCCAATTTATTATAAACAACAGTATTATAAATTATTTTTTCTCCGTTTCTAAAGCCTTTGGCTATTACTTCCATTGGCGACAAAGAATTGTCCGTAATCATCCAGAGATCGCATATCGGCAGATACAGTTCAAACAGATTATGGAGGCCTGTTTCATAGCGGCGACGTACGGTCGCTTCCGTCACGTTATGTCCGCCTGCGGCAACCCTGTTTTTTACTCGTTCCACCGCTAAATCCGGCGTATTAAGCCAGAAATAAAGCAGCGTCACATAGTATCCTTTTTCTTGCGCTCCGAGCAGCAATTTGGCGATGGAACGGCTTGCCAGCGTCGTCTCCAAAGCAAATGTTTTTCGGGCAGCAATCAATTCTCTGATGCGCTTATACATAATCCGGCTGGCTTCTACTGCCACCGCAATATTATCAGCGTTAAAGGGAGACAAGCCCTTAGCGATTTCATCGGAGTTTACAAATTCCTTACATCCTAACATCTCCGGCAGAATCGTATATGAGGCTGTCGTTTTCCCTGCACCATTGCATCCTGCTATTATATATAAGTACGGCACAACACTTCAATTTGTCGGGGCAAAGGTAAGTATTGTTTTTGAATGGGCAATATTTTTTTGCAAAAAAATGCAGATTTGTACTCAAATTCTTGCATTTTGTACTCGAAAACGCCGGTTTTGTCCTAAAAACCAACCTTATACTTTTATCAAGTTTCGGATGATTCCATCGGAAATAAAAAGGCCTTTGGGGGCTAAAAAGACGTTTTTGTCCGTTTTTTGGAGCAATCCGCACCGGAGATAGGGCTGAATTTGGCGAAGAAAATGGTCATAAAGGGCTTGTCCGAACTTATCGCGGACGGATGAACAGTTTATGCCCCACATGGTACGCAGACGGGTCATTACGTATTCGTTGTACCGGGTGCGAACATCGAGCGTTTCGTTTTCGAACAGTGGCGCGTTATTCATCATCCCTGCGATGTAGTCAGTCAGTGACGCCACGTTCCATTGCCGTGAATGACCGTCGTAGGAATGGGCGGCAGGCCCGACGCCGAGATATTTCGTTCCATTCCAGTAAGCCGTGTTGTGGCGGGAAAACATATCCGGCAGGCAAAAATTGGAGATTTCATAATGCAAATATCCGGCTTGCGTCAATACATTAATTAATGTATAGAAGAGGCGTTCGCTTGTTTCTTCGCTAACAGGTTGGATAAGACCTGCTTGCGCCTGACGATTGATGGGTGTTCCTTCTTCATACGTCAGGTGATAGGCCGAGAGATGGGGTGTGTTCAGTTCAAGCGCCTTGTGCAGGTTGTTTTCCCAGCGTTCCGGCGTTTGACCGGGCAGTCCGTACATCAGATCTATGCTGATGTTTGCATAGCCTTTGTCGCGGCACTTGTGGACGGCCTCAATGGCTTGCCTTCCGTTGTGCCTGCGGTGCAACATCTGCAGGTCGTTGTCGTCGAAACTCTGCACGCCGAGGCTGATGCGATTAAACGGGAACGGATGCAGGGAGGAAAGACAGGTCGGCGTGAGATCGTCGGGATTGGCTTCCAATGTGATTTCTGCGTCGGGCAAAACATGGTAATGGCGATGGATTGAGTCGAAAATTACATCAAAATCCGTTGCCTGAAGCAGCGAAGGCGTTCCGCCGCCGAAGTAGATAGTACCGATGGATTCGTGTCCCAGATAAAATTTCCGTAATGCCAACTCGCTGACAACCGCCTGAACATAAGCAGTTTTATATTCCGGATTCGTTTGGGAATAAAAATCGCAGTAAATACACCGCGAGGTGCAAAAAGGAACGTGGATGTATATGCCGGCCATGAAAAAAACGCTTTGTATTTCTGCAAAGTTAAATCATTTTTTCTGATATATGCAAACTGTTTCCGGAGTTTTGAGAAAGATTTTTAAGAATATAATCAGTTTTTGTGTTGTTAGTTCAAAATTTATTGTATCTTTACGCGCGATTCGTTTTCTGTTCGAGGCGGAAAGAAAGCGATTTTGAGTTGGAAAACTATATGTAAATAATTAATATTATGAAAGTTTATCAGACAAACGAGATTAAGAATATTTCCATTTTGGGAAGTAAAGGAGCAGGGAAAACCACTCTCGCAGAAGCAATGCTCTACGAGGGTGGGATTATAAAACGTCGCGGAACTGTCGAGGCAGGCAATACGGTGACGGATTATTTTCCTGTGGAGAAAGAGTATGGCTATTCCGTGTTTTCGACTACGTTCAGTGTCGAATGGAACGGGAAGAAGTTGAATTTTATTGACTGTCCGGGGAAAGACGATTTCATCGGTGGCACTGTATCGGCGCTGAACGTGACCGACACTGCGCTGATGGTGCTTAACGCCCAGTATGGGATTGAGGTTGGGACGATTAACCAGTTCCGCTACACCGACCAGTTCAAGAAGCCTGTAATTTTCATTGTCAATCATCTTGACAACGACAAGTCCGATTATGACAACGTCGTTTCCCAATTGCGTGAAAATTACGGCAGCAAGGTGGTGCAGGTACAATATCCTATTAATCAGGGTATTGGATTTAATGCAGTGGTGGACGTGCTGAAAATGAAAATGTACAAGTGGAAACCCGAAGGTGGAGTGCCTGAAGTGCTTGATATCCCCGATGCGGAGAAGTCAAAAGCCGAAGACCTTCATGCCAAACTGGCAGAGGCTGCCGCGGAACACGATGACGGTTTGATGGAGAAGTATTTTGAGGAAGGGACGTTGTCGGAAGACGACATGCGAGCAGGTATCACCGCCGGCCTGATTTCGCGCGGTATGTTCCCCGTCTTCTGCGTTAGTGCAGGAAAGGATATGTGCGTTCGCCGCACCATGGAGTTTTTGGGGAATGTAGTGCCTGCGACCGACAAAATGACGCCGCCTGTCAATACCGATGGATTGGCCGTTAAACCCGATCCCAACGCCCCAACAAGTCTCTTCTTTTTCAAGACGACCATTGAGCCACACATCGGGCAAGTGTCTTATTTCAAAGTGGTTTCAGGGAAAGTGAAACCGGGGGACGACCTGATGAACTCCGATCGCGGCTCGAAGGAACGTATTGCGCAACTGTTTTCCGTATCGGGGCAAAACCGTATCGAAGTCGAAGAACTTGTTGCCGGCGATATCGGTGCGACGGTCAAACTCAAAGACGTGCGCCTCGGCAACACTCTCAACGGCAAGGGTTGCGATAATCGCTTTAATTTTATTCAATATCCCGAGCCGAAATATCGTCGTGCGGTAAGATCAATCAATGAAGCGGAAATGGAGAAACTGAGTGAAATCCTGACGCGGATGCACGAAGAAGACCCCACATGGGTCATTGAGCAGTCGAAAGAACTGAAACAGACGATACTCTCCGGCCAGGGCGAGTTCCACCTGCGGACGTTGAAATGGCGCGTAGAAAACAACGACAAGATACAGATAGAATTTCTCGAACCGCGTATTCCCTATCGTGAAACGATTACGAAGGCAGCGCGCGCCGACTATCGCCATAAAAAGCAGTCGGGCGGAGCGGGACAGTTCGGTGAAGTGCACCTGATCGTGGAACCGTATTCCAACGGAATGCCGGATCCTACAATGTATAAGTTTGGTGGACAGGAATTTAAAATTACACCGCGCGACACGCAAACGATTGACCTTGAGTGGGGTGGTAAACTGATATTTGTCAACAGTATCGTAGGCGGCGCCATTGATGCGCGTTTCCTGCCGGCTATCCTCAAAGGCGTGATGCAGCGCATGGAGCAGGGGCCGCTGACAGGTTCGTACGCTCGCGATGTGCGGATTATCGTTTATGATGGTAAGATGCACCCTGTGGACAGCAACGAAATATCGTTTATGCTCGCCGGACGTAATGCATTCAGCACGGCATTTAAAGAAGCGGGGCCAAAAATTTTGGAGCCGATATACGATGTCGAAGTGTTTGTGCCGGCTGATTATATGGGCGATGTGATGAGCGACCTGCAGGGACGCCGCGCCGTCATCATGGGTATGAACAGCGAGAAAGGTTACGAAAAACTTATGGCGAAAGTGCCTTTAAAAGAGATGGCTAACTATTCTACTTCCCTGGATTCCATCACAGGAGGACGGGCGTCGTTCACCATGAAGTTCGACAAATATGAACTTGTGCCTGCTGACGTACAGGAGAAGTTGCTCAAAGAATATGCGGCAACGCAAACGGACGAATAGAGAACGGAGTTACATTGAGAAGAAGGGATTGTCGGCAAAAGACAGTCCCTTTTTTATTTCCGGGCGCAGCCATCATCCGGTTAGACAGGCGTCACTATGCGACTTTAATTAATACGCAATACATAAAATTACGTATTTTTACATATAATTTTACGCAGATGAATTGAAAAAATGACAGAAAAAACATATCTTTGTCGGCAATTCGCAGGGGGAATAAAAAATACGGTTATGACAAAGATAAACGTGATCATAGTGGATGACCTGATGATTACAAGGTTAGGAATGAAGGCAATACTTGAGAAGGAAAAGGACATCCGCGTTGCCGCTCTGGTTGAAAGCGGCGAACAACTGCTTGCAAAACTCAAGACAACACCTGCCGACGTGGTGTTGCTCGATATCATTATGCCCGGTCTTGGGGGCATAGAAACAGCCCGGCGACTGCGTAGCGACTATCCTGCTGTGAAAATCCTGGTTCTTTCGTCCGAAAACTCGTCGAACACCATCCGCGAACTTACGGAAATCGGCATTGAGGGCTTCATTAGCAAGCAAAAAGGAGGCGAAGACGATGAACTGGCGAAGGCGATACGCGCTGTTGCATGCGGCCTGGAATATTTCGGCAAAGATATCACAGAGATCATTTACAGTATTTATGTTGCCAAAAAGCAAACCGAACAACCGATACTGACGAATATGGAACTGAAAATCATCAATTTGTGCCGCGAAGGCCTGTCAAGCAAACTCGTTGCCGACCGCCTCCATATCGCTGTGCGTACAGTGGATACCCATAAAACCAATATCTTCCGCAAACTCGGTATCAACAATACGCTGGAAATGGTGAATTATGCCCTCAAAACAGGAATAATCTAAAAATCAGCTCATTTTCCACTTCCAGATTCCAAAAATCGTACCGGTAATTATGGTCACTGCGCCGCCAATCATAAGCGCCATTTCATACGGCAATCCAATGCCTTCAGGCCGGTTGGCGGCAAACAGGTAAGTGGACGTAACGCAGGTCATAAACAATGCCGGCGCTAAGGCGACAGGGTAGAATTTTTTCTGTCGCGCCAGATAGACGGTAATGGTCCAGAGCGTAAACACGGCCAGTGTCTGGTTGCACCACGCAAAATAACGCCACAGGACATCGAAATTCATCTGCAGGATGAGGAATGTCAGCAGGAATATCGGGGTAGAGATCAGCAGCCGTTTTACAATAGGTTTCTGGTTAATATGCAGGAAATCGGCCGCGATCAATCGCGCCGAACGCAAGGCCGTATCGCCGGAAGTGATCGGTGCAGCCACTACGCCGAGCAGCGCCAGCATACCGCCTACGACACCCAGCCAGTCTTTGGAAATCAGATTGACAACTTCGGCGGCTTTATTGGCTGTGGGCGGCAGACCGGCTACAAACCGGTGCAATCCTTCGATAGAGCCGAAGTAGGAAGATGCAGCGGCAGCCCAGACAAGCGCAACAATGCCTTCGGCCACCATCGCTCCGTAGAAACAGCGGCGCCCGTATTTCTCGTTTTTGATGCATCGCGCCATCATCGGCGATTGCGTAGCATGAAAGCCGGAAATCGCGCCGCATGCGATGCTTACAAACATCATCGGGAAAAGATGCAACCCTTCCTGCGGATGACGATTGGACAGTCCTTCCGTCAGTTCAGGCACCGGCGCCCAGTGGATAAAAAGGGAGGTAAGGATGCCTAAGGCCATAAACAACAGGGCGAACCCAAATACGGGGTAGATTTTGCCAATCAACTTGTCAATCGGGAGCAGGGTGGCTAATATATAATAGATAAAGATAATCACCGTCCACACAGTGGCGGTGACTGTCGGCGTCATTCCCGCCAGCAGTCCCGCCGGCCCGGATACGAATACCGCGCCGACCAGCACCATTAGCAACAGGGAAAACAGCCGCATGAAAAATTTGATGTACTTCCCCAACTCCTTGCCTACCAGTTCGGGCAGGCTGGCGCCATTGGCGCGAATGGACATCATTCCGGAAAAATAATCGTGCACAGCGCCGCCGAAAATAGTTCCGAGCACAATCCACAGGAATGCGGCCGGGCCATACATCACGCCCATGATGGCGCCGAAAATAGGCCCCAGGCCGGCAATATTCAGAAACTGAATCAGGAACACGCGCCACCACGGAAGCGGTACATAATCCACTCCGTCCTGCATGGAATATGCCGGTGTCGGCCGGTTTACATCCACGCCGAAAATGCGCTCCATCCATGCGCCGTACACGAGGTATCCTCCCACAAGTACGGCCAGTGCTATGATAAAACTCCACATGACAGCGAATTTACGAAAGACCGTATGCTCCTATCCTTTCACGCCAGCAGGCGCTTCACGGTTTCTGAGATAGCCCGTCCGTCAGCTTTGCCCGACAGCGCTTTGGTGGCGACGCCCATGATTTTGCCCATGTCCTGCGGGCTGGTCGCGCCTGTCTGTGCAATGATTTTTTTCAACTCGCTTTCCAATTCTTCAGCCGACAACGGTTGCGGAAGATAAGATTCATACACGCTAACTTGCGCCAATTCGCTGTCCGCCAAATCCTGGCGATTCTGAGTTGCATAGATTTGGGCGGAATCCTTGCCCTGTTTTACTAATTTCTGGATGATTTTAAGCGCCGCGTCGTCGGGCAGCGTATCGTTCGCCCCCGGCGCAGTTTTAGCTTCCAGAAAATACTTTTTTACGTTGCGAAGCGCTTCCAGCCTTACTTTGTCTTTGGCCAGCATGGCCGATTTGATGTCTTCACTGATTTGTTCAAATAAACCCATTGTATTCTTTATTTAGTTTTATGTTGCAAAGATAGGGAAAAATCCAAAAATGACAAATACATCTTTTTTTCTTATTGCCGCAAAAAAAATAATTTCGGTAGTTGCAATATTGTCAGAAATTTAGCCTCGTTTTTTTTGTTTTGACGAGAAAAACTTTTTTATTTACACGTTTTTTTGTGTTTGTAAATCAAGAAAAATAATTATTTTTACGCGCAAATTTTAGAGTACTTATTAAAATGGAGAAAGAACATACGCGATCCGGTCTATATATCTCTGAATTTCAAAAAGTAATAGACGGCAAACAGGTTTCGCTATATGTATTAAGCAATCGGAATGGCGCAGAGCTAACCGTAACAAATTACGGCGCCAAAGTAGTATCGCTCGTCGTTCCCGACAAAAACGGGAAGGGGACGGACGTCGTTACAGGTCATTCGTCTATTGACGATTACCTGACGTCCGAAGAGCCTTACTTTGGGGCTGTGTGTGGCCGTTACGCGAACCGTATCGCTAAAGGGCGGTTTACGCTTGACGGCGTAGTGTACGACAAATTAGCCATCAACAATGGCCCAAACAGTCTGCATGGCGGCATAAAGGGTTTTAATTCGGTTGTCTGGGATGTGAAACGGAAAGAAGCGCAGTTGATAAAATTGTCCTACATCTCTGCCGATGGCGAAGAAGGATTCCCCGGTACGCTGACCACGACAGTAACCTATGCGCTGACCGACCATAACGAAATAGTAGTCGCGTATCAGGCGACGACCGACAGACCAACGGTGCTGAACCTGACTAACCATTCGTATTTCAACCTGTCGGGAGCAGGCGATCCGTCTGTGGGCGATCATCTGCTGACGATAAACGCTGATTATTATCTTCCTACGGACGCAACGGCTATCCCTTACGGCCCGAAGGCGAAGGTAGAAGGTACGCCGATGGATTTTCGGACGGCGCATAAAGTCGGCGAGCGTATCAACGAGCCGTTTGAACAGCTTGACTTCGGACGCGGATACGATCATACGTACATTTTAAATAAGGAAGACGATGAATTGGCGTTTGCCGCCCGTTGCGAGTCGCCCAAAACGAGTATCGTGATGGACGTTTTCACGACCGAACCGGGAGTACAACTCTATACGGGCAACTGGATGACAGGCAATCTCATCGGGAAACACGGACAACGCTACCCGATGCGAGCTGCGCTGTGCCTCGAAACACAGCATTTTCCCGATAGCCCGAACAAACCGGAATATCCTTCGACGGTATTGCGGCCGGATAAGTTGTTTGATAGTCGGACAATATTTAAATTTTCAGTAAATCAATAACATAAGTATTATTAATATTATTAATCATTTTAAATTTTAAAAAGTATGTCGAAAAAAGATCAAAAAAATTATTTGTTACCCATCATTATGATGGTGGTACTGTTTGGTATGATTTCTTTAGTTACCAATCTGGCTGCGCCGATGGGTATAGTATTAAAGAATCAGTTCGGGGTTTCCAATTTTGCAGGAATGTTAGGAAATGCCGCTAACTTTATCGCTTATGCGGTAATGGGTATTCCTGCCGGTATTCTGCTGTCTAAGGTAGGATACAAAAAAACTGCGCTGATAGCCATTGCAATTGGTTTTGTTGGCGTTTTCATCCAGTTTCTTGCCGGTCATGCCGGTCAAAGCGCTGCCTTTGCAGTTTATCTGACGGGCGCATTCGTAGCAGGTTTTTCAATGTGCTTGCTTAATACTGTTGTAAACCCGATGCTTAACACCCTCGGCGGCGGCGGTAACAAAGGCAACCAATTGATTCAGGTCGGCGGCTCGTTCAATTCTGTGATGGCCACCTTTACTCCTGTTTTTGTAGGTATTCTGATTGGCGAGGCTACCAAAGCCAAAATCACGGATGTCTTTCCGGTAATGTACATTGCTATGGCTATTTTTGCTGTAGTGTTTCTGCTGATGCTGTTCCTCAGCATACCCGAACCAAATGCTGAAAAAACGACCGAACCAATAGGCGCACTGATGAAAGGCGCCGTCAAGTTCCGTCATTTCATTCTCGGCGCTTTTGCTATCTTCGTATATGTAGGCGTAGAGGTTGGTACTCCGGGTATCGCTCAATTGTATATGACTACTCCTACTGCCGAACAGGCTCAGGAAAAAATCGCAGAGTATCAAAAACAACAGGCTGATCCGGCTTATCTTCAACAAATTCAAGAGGAAGACGCAACTAACAAGGATAATGCGGATTATAAATTAAAGGAAGTCAAGAAAGATGCCTTTGAAAATGCAGAGAAAATTATTTCCGGTAAGAATACGCCCGGATTAGGCATTGCAACAGGCATTGCAGGCGGAGTAGCAGGCTTCTACTGGTTGTTGATGCTCGTAGGACGTCTTTTTGGAGCAGCGGCGGGGAACAAAATTTCAAGTAAAACAATGCTTGGCGTTACATCTTTTGTAGGTATTATTTTAATATTGTGCGCTATTTTCTGGCCTGTCAAATCAACTATTCCGATGCCTTCGTTCGATTCCAGCAGCGGCTCGCTTGCGTTCGGATTCCCCGAAGTGCCCATCAAGTTTCTGTTTATTGCTCTTCTCGGTCTGTGCACTTCTATCATGTGGGGCAGCATATTCAACCTTGCCGTTGAAGGACTTGGCAAATATCTGGCTGCCGCATCAGGTATCTTTATGGTATTGGTTTGCGGCGGTGGCATTATGCCCGCGTTGCAGGGATGGATTGCCGATATCGCAAATTACGATATTAGTTACTGGGTAATCATCGCCGGTCTCGCTTACATGCTCTTCTACGCCCTCGTCGGCAGCAAGAACGTGAACAAGGACATTCCGGTATAATTAGGAACCAATAAACTTATAAAGAATGGACATAGAATATGTAAGAAGTCGTTTTATCAAACATTTCGACGGCAGCACGGGAGTGGTTTATGCCTCGCCCGGACGTATCAACCTTATCGGCGAACATA
>JAISUI010000104.1 GCA_031272155.1 Tannerella sp.
GGGATGGTAGATATGCCATTTCTTTGAGAAATGGCATATCTAAGGATCCGCAGGGATCGAACAATTGTTAATTATTAATTGTTCATTGTTCATTGCAACGGTCTTTCAGCCTTAGGAAAATGTAGTAACAAAAATAAACTTTAAAGCAGCCGCCGGGCCGCCCCGCCATGATTTTCGCCCTTATTTTTTAATCAATAAATAAGGGAGAAATAAATGGCGCGGATGTTCCTGGCTACTAAGGGAACCTTGATAGAATAAGGGTGTTTGTGGGCGCGACGGCGATTGAAAAACGGATTTGCGAAAATTTGCGCGTTCTGTGTAATTTGTGTTCAAAAAACTTTCGAGACTACAGGGTTTCATAGCCCAAGATTGAATATGTCGCCTTCTGCCATCCAGTACTTGCCCTTGTAGAGGCCTAACATCGAGGCTCTGCTCAATGCCGTTTTCTTGTCGCCTGTCGTCCGTTTCGTCTTCCGCGTCCTGACTGTCGCGGTCGTTTTAACTGTTTCTTTCGTTTCCATAAGTGACGAAATTAATTTATATCTCTGGTGACCCCGACAGGACTCAAACCTGTGACCTTCAGAACCGGAATCTGACGTTCTATTCACTAAACTACGGGGCCAAAACGGTGCAAAGGTAGGAAAAAAACGGCATTGAATCAAATATAATGACGGAAATCGGAATTATTTGTGTATTTTTGTGTCCTCAATAAAAGCCTAAGCAAAAAATTATGGATGTAAAAATAGAGCCAAGTTGGAAAGAGCGTTTGTCCGGTGAGTTTGATAAAGAATACTTTATGCAGCTGACAGAGTTCGTAAAGGCCGAGTATGCCCATACGCGTGTTTATCCGCGCGCCAATCTTATCTTCAATGCGTTTGCGCATTGCCCGTTTGAGAAGGTGAAGGTAGTTTTGCTTGGCCAGGATCCGTATCATGAGCCTGGGCAGGCGCACGGGCTTTGTTTTTCCGTTGAAGAAGGGACGCCTTTCCCGCATTCGCTTGTCAATATATTCCAGGAGATCATGGCGGATGTCGGAAAACCTGTTCCGGCAAGCGGCGACCTGACCCGCTGGGCTGACCAGGGAGTGTTGTTGCTTAATGCAACGCTGACCGTGAGGGCGCACACCGCCGGCTCGCACCAGAAAAAGGGCTGGGAAACGTTTACCGATGCAGTGATCAACCGGCTCAATGCCGAGCGCAGCCATATTGTCTATCTGTTATGGGGTTCGTATGCACAGCGCAAAGGGGAGTACATAGATACCCGTCGCAATTTAGTGCTGAAGTCGGCGCATCCGTCGCCCCTTTCCGCCTACCGGGGGTTTTTCGGCAATCGCCATTTCAGTCGGACAAACGACTACCTGATTGCTTCGGGACAGACGCCGATAGACTGGTGAACGGACGTTGCCCCGCCTGTTTTACTGCCTGTCCCATTTCCCGAAATCTTCGTCGCATCCAAAGTCTATTTCCAAAGCGTTTACTAAGTCATTATCGGCCGAAAATTTGACGGGGAAAGTATGTCCCTGCATACGGAATTTGAATTTGTGGCCATTGACGTGTTCCAATTCGCTTGTCCAGCCCTGTTTGCCTGCAGTGATGGACAGTTTACCGTTTTCAAGCGTTATCATTGCCTTGCCGAGAAATTCATGGCTGTAGTTGCCGGCATAGTGGTCGTAAGGCAAACTTTCGGCGGTTTCTTCTTTTGGCCGTTCGCTCCTTTTCTTTTCGCGTTCCCTGGCGTTTTTCAGGAAATCGCCAAACAGTTCGGCATGGTAGTCTTTGGTGATTTTGCCGTACATAAAGAGGTCTATCACGCTACGCATGATGGTATATCGCGGCGCAGAGGGCGCTCCGGAATTTGTAAGTACAACGATTCCAAGATTGATTTCGGGAACGAAAGCGCACACGGCGGTATAGCCCCACGTGCTTCCCGTGTGGAAGTAGAGGCGGTAGCGGTTTGTTTGCTCGATAAACCAGCATTGGCCGTAAACGGTAATCCGCGATGAGTCCATGCTTGTGATCAGTTGTCCTGTGTGCAGGTATTTCATGTTTTTTTCGGAGATCAGTTCTTTGTCGTCCACTTTGCCGTTGTTGAGGTGGAATTTGGTCCATTTCAGCAAGTCGGTAGCGGTTGAATTTATGGAACCGGCAGGCCCGATAACCGTAAGCCAGTAGAGGGCGCGGTTGTCGCCATAGAGCCATTCGTTTTTTATGCTGTCCTGTTCGTATTCAAATTCGCACGGCACGCTGCAGTCTGCGCTTGCCAGAAATCCTTCTTCGTTCATGGACGATAAAGTCATCCCAAGCGGTTCAAAGATGCGTTCCTTTATGTTTTCTTCCCACGATTTTCCGGTATATTTTTCAATCAGTTTTTCGGCAATCAGGAAGGTGATATTGTTGTAGGCGTAGGCCGAACGCACTTCCGTACGCGGTTTCATACGGGCAAGCAAGCGGTAAACATCGTCGCGGCTGTAGCCGAGATTCGGGATATAAGTTCCTGCCTGTTCGCGCAGTCCTGTGCGGTGCGCCATAATGTCTTTCACCAGCAGCGATTGTGTGGCGAGCGTGTCGTACATTTTGAAATCGGGCAGATGGTCAATGATTTTATCTTCCCATTTCAGTTTGCCTTCGTCCACAAGCATGGCTATCAGCGCCGCAGTAAACGATTTGGTGATGGAGCCTATCTGGAAAACGGTGTTTTTATTGACCGGCGAATCTCCTTCGGGCGATTTTATGCCGAATCCTTTGGCATGAATCACTTCGTTGTCTTTGAGGATGGCTATGGATATGCCCGGTATTTGCCATTCGTTCATAACGGTGTTTACAATGCTGTCTATTTTTACCGTGTTTTCAGCATTGGTTTGCGCCTGCATCTGTATTGGCCATGCCAAAAGTGCGGCAATAATGGGTATAATCAGTTTTTTCATTGTTTTAATCATTTGGTTTTTGTAGAATCTCGTGCAGGATTGATAGATTAGTGACGGCCTCGCTTATGAAAGGAGGCCGTCACGCTATCAATCTGTGCAATATGGATAATCAATCAGTCCGGATAACCGGGGTTTTGTTTGGCGGCGGGATTCGTCAGTCGTTCGGATTGCGACATTGGAAGAATCACCTGATACTGATCGCCGCTTCTGTTCCAGGGATCTACCACCTTATAATCCGAGTTGGCCGGCAGCTTGCTGTCCGGCGTGTCGCGATTGACGGACAATCCCAGGCGGCCTAAGTCATAATAACGATGTCCTTCGCCTATTAGTTCTTTCCTCTTTTCCTTGAGAACTAATTCGGGCGTTGCCGTGATTTTGGCAGCGGCCGGATTGGCGCGTTCCCTGATCGCATGGAGGTAGTTATCCGCTTTGCTCTGGTCGGGCGATGACTTCCTCAGTGCGGCTTCGGCCGCAATAAGGTAGATCTCCGACAATCGTATAATCATCGGATTGTTAATTTTGAAATCGCTATCGCCGTTATTCCCGCGGAATTTCGACAGCCATCTGTAGTCAACGCCTTCGGTTGATCGGGATTCTATCAAACCATGTCTTACATCGTCGGGGTCTTCGTCCATGATCGCAAGCCAGGCGTCAGTCGGAACAAGATTCCCACTCGCAAAGCCTGCGCCATGCCACATGACATAGTACCATGAGTCCACACCGCCATTGTTATCTATGTGCGATGAGATGGTAGTAAGCAATTCCAGCATGGTTTCGGGGCTGTCGGGTTCGCCCCACGAATCCACATATTCGTCATGCGGGATCAATGAATAGGGATTGTTCGGGTCGGTCAGGAGTTCGTCGGCCTGTTTGAAGGCATTGTCATAATCGCCTTTGTACAGGTAAACCCTTGCCAGCAGACCTTTGGCGCCCCAGTAGTCAAAGTTGCCATGCGTCCGTTCTTTGGAAAGCAGAGGAAGCGCCGCATTGAGGTCTTCAATCACAAAATTGTATGTTTCGGCGACGGAACTGCGTTCTGCCTGCTCGCCGGGCGAAAATACTTTGTCAGCCTTCACTGCGCCTAATGACGATCCGTTATCTTTCAGGTAAGGATAGCCGTATAGCTTTGCCATATCGAAATGGCAAAAAGCGCGGACGGTCAGCGCCTGCCCCTTATAATCGTTTTTAAGCGCTTCTTCTTCGTCGGACGTCGCTTCTATGGATTCCCAGTTGTCCAACAGGATATTGGCATTCATTATCGTATTGTATGCCTTTGACCAGATGCTACTGTACGAATAGTTTGAGGGCGTAAACTCGAAGTTATAGATTGCTGCGTAGCCCACGCCTTCACGAAGCGGACGGAGGTCGTCGCCCCGCGTTTCACCCAGCACCATCAAGGGGGTGCCATAATAGTCGTACCACTTCATGTTGTAGTAGAAACCATTCACGATTTTTCCCGCATCCTTGAGGGATTTCACCTCATCGGCGGGCAAGTCGCTTGTCGGGTTTGTGTCCAGGAAATCCGAACAGGCATTCAACATTATCAAAGAAGTGAGTAATGTCAAGAAATTTATGTTTATACTATATTTTTTCATAGCTCAATTCATTTAAAAAATTAAAAAGAAACTTCTATTCCAAACGATATGGTTTTGGTAGGTGGCGTTTGCAGATAAATATATCCTCTGGTGTTTGCCAGCTCAGGGTCAAAGTACAGGCCGGTAAAGGTCAAAAGATTGTTGCCTGCGGCATATATCCTTATATCGTCCAGTCCTGCCTTGTTTACCCATAACTTTGGAAGAGTATAGGAAACAACCATGTTTTTGAGGCGTATAAAATCGCCTTTCTGCAACATTCTTGACGAATCATAGTAGCCTGCCCGGTCGTAAGGCATTCTTCGCGGCACGTCGGTGACATCCCCCGGTTTCTGCCATCTCTTCAACTGTTCTTTGCTGATAGACCTGTAAAAACGGTTACTGGCGCCGCCGTCAGTGGCTATGATATCCTGGTTCTGATCAAACACGTAATGTCCGTACATGTAGTTAAACATCAGTCCTGCGCTCAGGTTTTTATATCTGAAATTTGTGCTGATACCGCCATATCCTTTGGGGTCGCCGGTCTTGCCTTCAAGGAGAATCGGATTCGCATTGCTGGCCGAATAGACGATTTCCTTGTTGTAGGTGCCGTCGTCCAGCAAATTATTCCTGTAAAACTGCACCTGACCTGTTTCCGGATCTACGCCTGCGTATTCCCGGGCGCGGAACTGGTTGTACGAGTAGCCTTCTTTATATATAATCGGATAGTCGTCATCTAAGATTTCTTCGCCTTCTTCCGACATTTGGGTGATCCTGTTCTTGTTATACGTCCAGTTCACGCCTGCCGACCAGGTAATATCTTTATGTTTAATCAAATCTACGGTAACGTCCAGTTCGATGCCGCTGTTCTTCATTGATCCTACGTTGCGAAGATAGGAATCGAAGCCCGAAATGGCAGACGAACTTGCATACATCAGGAGGTCTTTTGTGCGTTTGATGTATAAGTCGGCCGAGAAACTGACCTTGTCTAACACCTTGGTTTCAATAGCAATATTGCTACTGACATTTTTTTCCCACGTCAATTCGGGGTTATTGGCTCTTGTGATGGCAAAAGAACCGCTATAGCCGTAGGTATTCACATCATAGAATGCTTTGTGATAATACCAGCTGGAGGGCAGCGTACCGCTTACGCCGTGCGAAGCCCGGAGACTCAAATTGTTCAGCCAGGTGATATCTTTCATAAAGTCTTCGTTGCTGATTCTCCATGCGCCCGACACAGACCAGAAATCACCCCAGCGCTTATCTTTGGCCAATCTGGAAGATCCGTCGCGACGATAGGTTGCCGAGAAGAAATATTTCTGCTGGTAATCGTAATTCAGGCTGCTGATAAACGACAGCAGGTTGGATTCGTCGTTATAGTCGAATATATCTTCAAAATTCACCAGAGTGCTCATGGAAATCACGCTTTCGCTCAGCATGTCAATCTTTCCTGCGTAATCGTGGTAATTTGACTGTTTTTCGGCTTCCCAACCGGCCATCAGGCCAAGAGTGTGGTCTGCGGCAAACGTTTTGTTGTAATTTAACGTACTTGACGAAACAAGTTTCATAAATTCATGTTTCTTCGTGTTCAGATACCCGTCGCCATACGCCTGTCCATTAGCGTGTTCCGGAAGCCATCCGAAACGGTCATGAATATAAATCCCATCATAACCGAAAATCGTTTTCGCTTTTAAACCTTCTAACAGGTTCACTTCCAGCCACGGCTTCAACAGGACGCGGGTCTGGGCGGATTCCGTTATCTGTGTATCATTGTTAATAAGCGGGTTGCGATAAGAGTCATTATTGGGGTCATAGCCGTATTCGCCGTCGTCGAAACCTTTCCAGTACGAGCCGTCGGCATTATAGGCCGGCCAGCGCCAGGTGAGGAGTCCCAAGGCTCCCCACCAGGGGTTGTCATAAGCGCCGCCACCTTCCTGATGGCCTACCTGCTTCGTATTGGAAAACTGAATGCCAATACCCATGTTGATGTGGTTATTTACTTTATGATCAAAGTTCAGGCTGGACGATATTCGATCGAAATATCGTGTTTTGGCTACGGCTTCATTTTTATTGTAGCCGCCCGACAGGAAAAACTTCGTTTTGTCATTACCGCCCGACGCCGTCAGTTCATAATTTTGGGAAATTGCTGTTTGGAACAGTTCTTTTCTCCAATCCACATAAACGTAGTCCGACTGTTTTGCCGGATAATAGATGCCCACCTGTTTATTGACGTAATCCGTAAGTTCACTTCCCGAATATCCCAATTGAATGGAACCGTAGTTTGTCCATGCCTCCCGATGAAGCATTTCCGTTTCTTCATCGGTACATAACGGATAATTGTCGAATGCGAAAGAAGAAAATCCGTGGTCGGCTTTAAAGCGGAATTGCGTTTTGCCTTCCTTCCCTTTCTTGGTCGTAATCAGTACAACGCCGTTTGCAGCGCGTGAACCGTAGAGCGAAGCCGCTGCGGCGTCTTTCAGGATAGTGATACTTTCTATATCGCTTGGATTTAGAAAGTTCATCGTACTGGTTCCCGTGTTGGAGGTAGAAAGATCGCCGCTCGTTGCCGGAATCCCGTCAATCACATAGAGCGGATCGTTGCCCGCATTCATGGAACCTACGCCGCGAATCCTGATTTCAGGGAAAGAACCGGGAAGACCGGAAGTCCCTTGAAATCGTACGCCGGGCGCACTTCCGGCCAGAGCCTGTTCAAAACTGATTACAGGAAGATCCTGTATTTTATCAGCCTTTACAACGCTGGCAGAGCCGGAAAAGTTTCGTTTAGATACCGTTCCGTAGGCCACAACAATCATTTCCTGCAGGCCGATAGCGTCATATTCCAGCGCAACGTTGATCACATTTTGCTGTCCCACCCCGACCGTTTGGGTTATCATTCCAAGGGAACTGAACACAAGAACTGAGTTAGGGCCTTTAACCGTAATGGAATACGTTCCATCCGAACCTGTGAGGGTGAAATTGGAAGTACCCTCTTCAATTACATTAACCGCGTCAGCGGGTGAACCGTCGGTCGCCATCGTAATCTTTCCGGTGACCGTTCGTTGCTGTGCTTGTATCGCCATGCCACAACATGTCGTCAGCATCAAAAAATAAAATAATACTTTTCTCATGATTAATATGTTAAATATTGATATTATGTTGATTACGCTGATTACATTAATTAATATCCTTCATACCCCGGATTCTGCTGGATGACTGGATTTGCATTGATTTCATTAATGCCTATCGGCAAAACGCAACGATAGAAATTCCAATCAACCGTCGAGGTGCGACCTCCGTCAGGGATGGCAGACCATTCGCCGCCGTCCGTGAAGTGAACAGTTCCGCCTACGCGAAGAATATCAAAGTAACGGTGTCCTTCGCCTATCAGTTCAATACGCCTTTGCAGAAATATTTCATCAATAAGCGTATTGTTGTCGGCTGCGGTTGTCAAATCGTCAAGAGCGGGGTTGCGTTTCCTGACGGTATTAATCCAATTGACTGCATTGGCCTTGTCGGGCGACGATTTTTTCAAAGCCGCTTCAGCAGCAATAAGCAATACTTCCGACAGGCGGATCACTTTGATGTTTACCGCCGAAGGATTGGACTTCCCGTCATCTTCGTATTTCATCATCCATCCTTTACGGTCGGGGATAGTATGAGCCGCCGAAAGCCCGTTGGCAAATTCGTCCGGACCAAATACTCCCCAACGCACGTCGGTATCGTGTACCGGCTGTTTGAACATGGAGAAAAAGCCGTCGGAAACCATCATCGGGCCAAGGTCTCTGCGCGAAGTGCCGCGCGGAGCGTAATAACTCCGAAGCGAAGAACTTCCCAGGTCGCTTTCGTTCGGCACTACATACAGCTCAAAGATGGACTCCGAACCGAACTGTTTTGTCCAGGATTCTACCCAGTTTTCTGCCGTATAAGGCGTATAGCCGCCGTTATCAATAACGTCTTTCGCATTGCTGTACGCATTATCCCAGTCGCCTTTGTAGAGGTAAATTCGCGCCAGCAGCGCCTTAGCGGCATAGTAACTGATCGCGCCGTTTTTCTTGGTGCTGCCTTCCAGCAACGGCAAGGCGCTGTTTAAATCCGTAATTGCCTGCGCATAACATTCGGATACCGTATTACGACCCAATTGCGCTTTGGCCGGCAAAACTTCCGTAACGATAGTTGCCCCCAGGCTGGCGCCGTTATCTTTCATATAAGGATAGCCATAGATACGCGCCAGATCGAAATGAACAAAAGCGCGCACCGTTAAGGCTTGTCCCTTGATGGCGTTGAGTTCTTTCTCGTCGGCGGCGGTAGGAGTTGTTACATTGCCGGATTCGATGTTGGCAATAATATTGTTTACCTGCAAAAGGACGATATATCCCTGCGACCAGACATCGGAATACGAGTTGCTTTGGGGATTGTGGTAAAAGAAATACAGCGCATCGCCCGCGATAGCCGTGGTGGTCAGACCAAAGTCGCCGCCTTTAAACTCACTGTACAGGATCATGGTGCGTCCATAGTAGGAAGAAGACGTCATCAGGCGATATACGCCGTTGATGGCAATACGAGCGTCGGCTACGTTTCCAATGGATTGCGAGGACGGAACCGATTCAGAAGGCAATACGTCCAAGAAATCTTTACACGACGCGAAAGTCAGGCATATTACAGCCGACAGTATAATTGTTGAAAATTTAATTTTTTCCATTTTGATCATTTTTAAAAGTTAAGTTCTAAACCAAATGTATAAGTCTTGCCCATAGGCAATTCCCAACTCTTCACCCCATACACATTGGGTTCGGGGTCAAAATAATTCTGACTTGCGATAGTCCAGAGGTTCGCACCGGTAAAAAATACACGCACCGACGATAATTTTGCCATATTGACAATTCGTTTCGGAATGTTGTAGGAAACGGTTGTATTTTTCAGTCTCAAATAATTGTTGTTATACAGCCAACGGCTCTGATAACTGCCAAATTGTTCCGATTCGGCCAAACCAAGACGGGGGCCTTGCGTTACGTCGCCCGGTTGTTTCCAGTAGTCCATCGCTTTCCATGTGCGCGTGCGCGAAGTGAAGTATCCGTCATCGTTCATGTATCTTTCGTATGCGTTAAATACATCTCCTCCAAGAGAGTAGGTGAAGTTCAGATAGAGGGAAAGTCCTTTCCAGCTGAAATCGGTATTGATACCTCCGAAAAGTTTCGGGTCGGCGCAACCGATAATGGTTTCCGTGGCGCCTGACCACTTGTTTGTCACCGCTCGTCCATTGAGAGTCTTATACGGCGTTGTCGTTTCGTTGTTAGTGTACCACATCGGTTCGCCGGTGTCAGGATCAACGCCTGCCCATTCTTTTCCCCAGAATGATTTTGGAGAGAAGCCTTCGCGGTAAATAAATCTTGCCTGATTGTCGCCGCCTGTCGGGTCATACCAGATAATATCGGCGCCGTCGTACAGTTTTGTTACCCGGCTTTTCAACGTGGCGGCATTGATGCTTAAGTGCCACAGGATGTCTTTCTGACGGATCAGGTCGCCGCCGACTTCGATTTCAAACCCTTTGTTGTTCATCGCTCCGAAATTGGTCAGGATGCTGCTGAATCCCGTATTAGTCGAAATCGGCACGTTCTGTAACAGGTTTTTGGAATCGCGGTTATAATACTCTACGTTAATGGTCAGTCTGTTATCCAAGAAACCGGCTTCCAATCCAAAGTTGGATGTATAGTTCGTTTCCCATGTCAGTTTGTCGTCTGCAACCGTTGTCACTCTGCCACCCGGATCATTATTATAGTTGTACCCGAATGAATAGAGCGGGATATGTCCGTAGTTGGCGGTAGGCAAGGTGCCGTTCACACCGTAGGAGGCCTTCAGTCGCAGATTGGACAGCCAGTCTGCCGACTGGAGAAACGCTTCATCTTTTATGCGCCATGCACCGGAAACCGACCAGAAATTACCCCAGCGCGTGCTTGCCGACAGTTTCGACGAGCCGTCGCGACGGTAACTGCCGCTCAGGTAATACCGATTGGCGTAATTATATTCTAACCGGCTCAAGATTGACATCATGTTATTGCCGTAATAATAAGCATTTGAAGTCTTTTCGCCGGCGGTGGCTACGGTTTTGGACGTCAGCGTCGGCAGTTTTGTACCTACGGCGCGGACGATATCCGTCTGGTTTTTCTCGGCTTCAAAACCGGCTAAAAGAGCGACGTTATGTTTGTCGGCAAAGGTCTGGTTGTAGTTAGCCGTTGTGGAAGACACCATTTTTAGCCATTTGTTATGGATATTGGTCACGTTACCGCTTGTAGAAGTGGCGTCGTAGTGAATAGAGGCGCGCCAGGAATAATCGTCAAGGCGGCTTTCGTCATATCCGAGTATGCTTTTTACATACAGTTCCGGCAAAATCTGCACTTTCAACGCTTCGTTTATAGCAAGTCTGTTAATGTCGGACACGCTTTCGCGGTAGTTATCGTAATACAGGACGTTTTGTGCATAGGTGCGCCATGGACTTGTGTGCCATGTGCCATCTTCGTTCTGCGGCCACCAGTTGTCGTACAGCATATTGCGCACCATGTGGAAATAGTTTGCGCCATTGTTGTAGGTGTCATTGAATCCGTTTTTCTCAACAGATGAAAATGAGATATTGGATGCAAGTTCCAGAAAGGAGGCTATTTTTTGGGTGACGTTAAGACGGCCGTTATATCGTGACACATCATTTGCCCTGACACGCCCGTTTTCTTTCGTATATCCAATGGATGCATAATAAATAGTATTGTCGCTGCCTCCGCTTGCGCTAAGTTCATAGTTTTGAAAAGAAGCTGTTCTAAGAATAGCATCTTCCCAGCTGAAATAACCGCGCGGGTCTTCGCCGATAATGCTTTTGTAGTCGCTGAGGGCGGCTTCACGAGCTTCATCGTAGGGAAGATCGTCGTAATAGATCCCCCAAGCCGTGTAATTATCTAATACAAAGGCTTTTTGTGATTCGGGGTCTGCTTTTTCCCAGTTGTTGTAAGCAAATTCAGGCGTAAATCCCGCATTTATTTTGAGGTTTACGTTCATTTTGCCCTTTTGTCCCGATTTGGTGGTGATCAGCACAACTCCGTTGGCTGCGCGGGAGCCATACAGCGCTGAGGCCGCAGCATCTTTCAGCACCGTAATATTTTCTATATCGCCCGGATTAATCGTATTCATCACATTGTTCGATGCATAATTTAATCCCGACAAGTCACCCGAAATCACAGGCACCCCGTCAATTACATAAAGAGGCTCGTTCGTGGCATTCATGGACCCTGTTCCACGAATACGGATATTCACGGACGAACCGGCTTGTCCTGATCCGGGCGACATCTGTAATCCGGCTACCGTTCCGACCAGCGCATTTTCAAACGAAGCCCTGGGAATGTCGTTGATGGCCGCCGCTTTCACTACTACAGCAGAGCCTGTAAAGGTACTCTTCTTCGCAGTTCCATAGGCTACGACGATTGTTTCTTCCAGTCCTATAGCGTCGTACTCCAGAATGACATTAATGATTGACTGATTTCCTACGGGAATTTCTTTTTGTTTCATTCCCAGAAAATTAAACACAAGGACAGGATTACTACCCTTTACAGTGATAGTGTAACTTCCGTCCGAACCTGTCAGGGTCGAATTAGTCGTCCCTTTCTCCACCACGGCTACGGCATCTACCGGTAAACCGTCGCTGGCGGCTGTCACCGTTCCGGTGACCATACGTTGCTGTGCGTGGACAGCAACGCTGCTGCATAGCATAAATAACAGAAAATGAGATAATAATCGCTTCATACGTATATAAAATTAAATTTCAAAAAATTCTATTCCTACTATTTGATAAAAAAATAAGATGTTTCATGTCAAAACGTCGTATAGGCATTAAAAAAAACGACAATAATTTCATAAATGCCAGTTTTCGCTTGCAAATGTATAGGATAATATTGAATAATGCAAGAAAAAAAATATTTATCTTGAAATTTTTTTATTCAAAGAGGTGTAAAATCATGGTTCGTGTATTGCGTAAAACGTTATAAATATGTGATATATATATTTTCTGCCGGAAGTGAAAAAAAATGACTTCCGGCAGAAAATATTTTTAAAATAATTCCATCTTTCGCTTTTTAATGGGATAAAGGATGGTTTATTTTGTAGCTGCGTTTCTTATACGAAACACGGAAATTGTCCCGTATCATTTCCTCCCGCTCTGGGATGATGAGCGCGAACTGCTTGATGATCGCTGGGTGCTTGTTCCCGACTGGGTGCTTTCGCTTCTTGTTGAACGATTGCTACCGGAACTGGAACTGGCGTTTTGTTGCCGACTGTTCGTCGTCCCGCTGCTCCGGGTGGCGTTGGAATTGTTTTCCGTACGTGCCGGTTGTGTATTGGTAGCAGGCTGGCGACTGTCGGACGATGACGAGCGTGACGGCGTAGCTGATTCTCGCGTAGTGGATTCCCTCTGTTCGTCGGTTGTTCGTATGCGGATGGATTCCTGCCTGTTACGGTCAGTTGAAGCGCGACCGGCCGGGGCAGCCGTACTGGAACTGGCTGATTCCTTGCGGTATTCCTGGGTAATGCGCGTCCGTTCGCTTTTGGGTGCGTTGTTGAAAGTCGGCGAACTGCTATAACTCCGGCTGCGGTATTCCTGCCTGTGGTCGTAGGCGTAGGCATAGCCGGTGCGTATATTGGCGTCGGGGCGCTGGTAATATACCGGACGTCCATAATAGTCATATCGTCCCCGGTAATAGCCGTATTGCATCTGATAGTTCTTTGGTAGCCAGCAGGCGTCAATCCACCGGTAGCCACCGCGGTAATAATCCCAATACCCCGGTATCCAGTAAGCGCCTGTGTAGGGCGTCAGTTCCCAGTGTCCCTGCACCCATACGTAGTCATGATGAGCGTAGTCCCATGTCCAATAGCCGTCAATCCATACGTAATCGGGTCCCGGAGCGGCGATGATGGGTGTTTCCACTGTCAAAACTACGTTTGGTGCAAGTGGAATATGTTCATATACAGCCACTTGTACGTCATAAGGCCGTGTGGTTACACAAGCGCTTAAAACTACTGAAAGAACCATGATCGAAATGGTCGTTTTTATTTTCATATTTCTTTTTTATTATTGTATAGTACGTTTACGTTTTGTTTCTATTCTTACGGGTTAAAATAACTGAATAACTGACTGTTGCAATCAGTCATTCAGTTATTCTGCTATTTAAAAAACCTTGCCTCTATTTCTTATAAGTTACATATTGCAGGTATTTATGGGTTGTCCGGCACTCATTCATTATAAGGGAATCCGGAGTTCCTGTCCCGGATAAATCAGATTGGGATCTTTAATCACGTCCTGATTCACTTCATAGATTTTTTGCCATGTCATGCCGGGATATTTCTTGGCAATCTTGCTCAAACTGTCTCCCGGTTTCACTTCGTAAGTTTCTTCCAATCCGGGCAATACCTCAATATCTAATACCAGATCACCGGCACGCATGTCCGGGTCTATTTCATCATAGAGTCTCCAGATTTCGTCTTTGATCAAAGCGGATGTATGTCCGCTGATATACAAGACATCTTCTTTTTCGACGATGCTTAAATCCGCTACTTCGGATTCTTGCGCGTACGCAATTAACCGGTCATATTTTTCCTGTAAACTCATTTGGTTATCGTTAACTGGTTATTAACTTTTTTCGGTTTGGCTTCGTTGACAATCTGCATAACTTTTTGCAGATCAGCTTTCTTGATCTTGCCGGTCAGATTCACTACACCGTCTTCCACCTCCACAATTACATCCTTAAAAGCATCGCCCCCTGCCGTAATGGCGGTGGAAATAATTCCTTTAAGGGTATCATCGGGATTGATGATCGGTTCGGGAAGTTTCACCTTGATGTTGTTTACCACAGCCTTGATGCCTTTGATCGCTTTTACAACTTCTTCGGCACCGGCTTTCAGAGCATCCGATTCAACTTCACCGCTAAGGATCAGTTGTCCGTTTTTCACTTCAGAAGAGATTGCGGATGACACCGTACTAAGAACGGCAGCCGCTTCTTTCTGCAACTTCTCGTCGCTCGGTTTACATGAAATAAATCCGGCGAATAACACTACTGCTAATAAAAATAATCTTGCTTTCATTGTGCATTTTTTTAGTTAAAAGTAAAATGAATTAATCACGATGCAAATATATAAATTATTTTGACAGGGTTCTTTTTTTTGCCCTGTTTTTTTATTAAAAAAGAAAAATTAAGATAATATCCCATAATAATACGCCGCCTGTTTCTTTTTGTTGGCGATATAACTAATTGTATTACAAGTTAATAGAACCGGCCACTACATTAGCCACTACATCGCGAAGACGCAACACCGAGCCGGTATCTTCAGGATGGACGCGGTTGGTGAGAAGGATGACGGCAGTTTGGGATTCGGGATCAATAGTGAGCGACGTGCCGGTGTAGCCCGTATGTCCATAGGCGGCTGTACCGAAAATATCGCCGTCGTGTTCGTAGTCCGAACAGAGATCCCAACCCAACGCCCGTCCGAACGTTCCATAGCCGTCTTGACTGCGAGGGATGCGTGTCATAGCCCTGACCGTCAGGGAGCCTAATATCCGCACGCCGTTAATTTCTCCCTCATGCAGCAACATTGCCACGTAAATGGCCAAGTCTTCGGCATTGGAAAACAGGCCGGCATTGCCCGAAATACCGCCATTCATAATATTGGCCAGCGGATCGTGCACTTTGCCTTTCAAAACGCTACCGTCGGGTTGTTTTTCCGTCGGTGCGACCCATGCAAGCGTTTCGCCGGTTGGGTTGTAGTCCGTATGCTTCATTCCCAGCGGACGGAAAATATTCTGCTTGGCAAATTCCTGCAGACTCATTCCGGTAATGTTCTCTATTACTCGCTGTAATGATATGAAATTCAGGCAGCTGTAGTCAAAAACCGTACCCGGCATATTGTTTCGTTTGACGGTTGAAATATGCGTTATCAGTCCATCGGGATTAGGCGTAGTGTAAATTTTCTGCAACTCCTCAACGGGCGCATAAGGCGGCAGACCGGATGTATGCGTCAAAAGATGGATAATTCGGATGGGGCGTTTCTTGCCGGTAACGGAATCCGTCCATCCTTCGTAACCGGGGATATACTTTGAAACGTCGTCCATTAACCGGAGTTTGCCCTGTTCCATCAGGAGCATGATGGAAGTGGCCGTTCCGACGGGTTTGCTGACCGACGCCAGGTCGAAAACCGTATTCGCAGTCATGGCGACCGTATCGGGATAAACCTGTTTGTTGCCGTAAGCTTTCAGGTAAACCAACTTGTTATGCCTGACGATGCCCAGCACGGCGCCGGGAATATCGCCTGCCTTGATAGATTCGTTGATGGCCTCGTCTGCCATGGCTAATTTCCGGCTGTCCATTCCGGCTTCTTCGGGCTTGACCCGTACCAAACTCTGCGCAAAAGACGCATCAAAAGCGAAGCACAGAGCCAAAGATAAAAAACAGAATCGTTTCATTTTGTATAAAATTTAGTTGTAAAATTACGCTACAAATATATGTATAATTTTTGATGTATTTGTTTTACGTGTATAACTTTTTGTATAGAAGGAGGATTTTTTTGACGGGAATTTGCGGTGTTTGGGAAAAAGAATGTATATTTGCGGAGAATATCTCAAAAAGAATGAATAAGATAGGGACATATCAATTCGTAACAGAGTCATACCTTCTTGATTTCAAAGGGCGCATAACCATCCCGACGATAGGCAATTACATGCTTCATGCGGCTTCGCATCATGCTTCATCGCGCGGTTTTGGTTTCAGTGACATGACGGAGAAACATACGGCGTGGGTGCTATCGCGTTTAGCGATAGAGATGTGGGAATACCCTGTCCTGTCGCCCGAACCGCTGACCCTGAATACGTGGATAAGCGAAGTAAGTCGGTTATTTACAAGCCGTTGTTTTGAATGGCTCAATGCACAGGGTAAAGCCATCGGCTATGCTCATTCTACCTGGGCAGCCATTGACATGGATACACGCCGCCCCATGCCGCTCGAAGAAGAAAAACTGCGCGTTTATCAGGATGACAAACCATGTCCTATCACACGTCCGAACAAAATACCGCCTGTTGAGAACGCAACCGAAGGTGTTCCGTATGTTATCAAATACAGCGATCTTGATATCAATGGCCATTTTAACAGTATCAAGTATATGGAGCATCTGCTGGATATGTTCGACATTACCCTCTTTGAAACAAAGGAGTTGCGTCGTTTTGAGATAGCCTACATGTCCGAAGGCATGTACGGAATGTCCCTGACTCTCCACAAGGCGGATGCCGACGATGGACGTTATCATCTGGCCATCTGCCACGAAGGAAAGGCGATTTGTCGAGCGGCAGTGGTGTGGATATAAAATATGATTAATGACTGGTTTATAAGATAAATATGGATTATATAAAAGAAATCAACCGATTGCGCAAAGCGAAGAATGCAGTCATCCTGGCGCATTATTACCAGACGGGTGATATTCAAGATATTGCTGATTGTGTGGGTGATAGCTTGGCATTGGCGCAATGGGCGGCTGAAACGGAAGCGGATATCATTGTCCTTTGCGGCGTGCATTTCATGGGTGAAACGGCCAAAATCTTATGTCCGGACAAAAAAGTCCTGATTCCCGATGCTGCAGCCGGCTGTTCATTAGCCGACAGTTGCCCGGCAGATGAATTTGCTGCTTTTGTTCGGCAACATCCCGGACATACGGTGATTTCGTATGTGAATACGACAGCCGCCGTAAAAGCCGTGACGGATATTGTAGTGACTTCCACCAATGCCCGCCGGATTGTGGAAAGCCTGCCGAAAAATGAAAAAATAATCTTCGGCCCTGACCGGAATCTGGGCGACTATATCAATAGCATGACGGGGCGGAGCATGGTGTTGTGGAACGGCGCATGTCATGTCCATGAACAGTTTTCGCTGGAGAGAATCCTTGCCCTGAAAAAACAGTATCCTGATGCGGAGATTATTGCGCATCCCGAATGTAAGCAGCCTGTTTTGCAGGTGGCTCAATTTGTCGGCTCTACTTCAGCTTTGCTCAATTATACCGTCCGCACGCCGAAAAACGTGTTTATTGTGGCGACGGAAAGCGGTGTCATCCATGAGATGCAGAAACAAAGTCCGTCGAAAACATTCATCCCTGCGCCGCCGAACGATAGCACGTGCGCTTGTAATGAATGTAGTTTTATGCGCCTGAATACGATGGAGAAACTCTATCGTTGCCTGCACGACGAACAACCGGAAATCATTGTAGAAGAGTCTGTTCGCCAAAAGGCCGTCCGACCTGTCCTGCGAATGCTGGAACTGTCGCAGACCTCCGGAATGAATCGGAAATGAAATTTTAATTTTTAAATAAGTATAGTATGAAAAAAAGTTTTTTATTAATTTGCAGTATGTTTGTCGTTGCAACGGGAATACAGGCGCAGTGGAAGCCTGCCGGCGACAAATTGAAAACAGAGTGGGCAGAAAAGATAGATCCGGCCAACGTATGGCCGGAATATCCGCGTCCATTGCTCGAACGTTCGCAGTGGTTGAATCTTAACGGCGAATGGGAATATGCGATTTGCGACAAAGGGAAAATTGAGCCTGAAACGTTTGATGGAAAGATACTGGTGCCTTTTGCAGTGGAATCTTCGCTGTCGGGTGTGCAAAAAACAGTCACTGAAAAACAGGAGTTATGGTACAAACGCACATTTGCAGTTCCTTCGTCATGGAAGGATAAGGCTATTTATCTGAATTTTGGGGCTGTGGACTGGAAAACGGATGTGTTTGTGAATGACGTCCTGATTGGATCGCATCAAGGTGGATATACGCCTTTTTCGTTTAATATCACGCCTTTTCTCAAAGCGAGTGGGACACAGAAATTAGTTGTCCGCGTATGGGATCCGACTGACATTGGCTACCAGCCGCGCGGCAAGCAAGTCAAGAATCCGGGCGGTATCTTTTACACGGCAGTGACGGGTATTTGGCAGACCGTATGGCTTGAACCTGTGCCGACAAACCATGTAACAGCTATCCGGAGTATTCCGGATATTGACAGTGAAGCCGTGACTGTGACAGTGCAAACATCTGATTCGCAAAGTACTGATATTATTGAAGTCAGTGTGTCGGATAACGGGAAATCGGTTGGATCTGCGAAGGGACTGTGCGGAAAGGCAATCCGCATACCGGTTATGAATCCGAAATTATGGTCACCGGAGACACCTGTGCTTTATACGATTTCCGTATCTGTTCTCCGTGCGGGCAAGGTGATGGATAAAGTATCTTCCTATACAGCCATGCGCAAAATATCCGCCGAACGCGATACCAATGGGATTATGCGTATGTACTTGAATAACAAACCGTATTTTCAATACGGCCCGCTTGACCAGGGATGGTGGCCGGATGGATTATATACCGCTCCAAGCGACGAAGCTCTTGCTTATGATATAAAAAAGACAAAAGATTTTGGTTTCAATATGATACGCAAACATGTCAAAGTGGAGCCGGCACGGTGGTATTACCATTGTGACAGGGAAGGCATCCTTGTATGGCAGGACATGCCGAGTGGCGATATGGGGAACAGTTACGACCAGCGCAATTACAATGGTGGTACGGATAAAAAAAGAACGGAAGAATCTATAGTAAATTATTATCAGGAATGGAAAGAAGTCATGGATTTCTGTATATCCAATCCTTCTGTAGTTGTATGGGTGCCGTTCAACGAAGCATGGGGGCAGTTTGATACGGAAAAAGTGGTTGAACGTACGAAAGCCTATGACCCGTCCCGGTTGGTCAATCCTGCAAGTGGCGGTAATCATCGCGCCTGCGGAGATATCCTTGATTTGCACAATTATCCCAATCCGGATATGTTTCTTTATGATCCACTGCGAGTTACTGTTTTAGGTGAATACGGTGGTATCGGCAGACCCATTGAAGGTCATTTATGGAGAAGCGACCGCAACTGGGGATATGTGCAGTTTAAGACTCAGGAAGATGTGACAAATGAATATGTCAAATTTGCCAAAGATCTGCAAAAACTTGTGCGACAAGGATTTTCTGCCGCTGTCTATACCCAGACAACGGATGTAGAAGGCGAAGTCAACGGGCTTATGACCTACGACCGCAAGGTGATAAAAGTAAACGAACCTGCCGTTAGGGCAGCTAATCAAGCGGTTATTGATGAGTTAAATAAATAATTTGGTTGGGCATGGAATGGGTGATTTTGGTTCACCCATTCACAATCCCGGACTTGGAAAACCGTTCCTGTATTAATTGAAAAATGATATACAGGGACGGTACAACAAGTATGCCAAGGAAGGTCCCGATCAACATGCCGCCGATGGCTGAGATGCCGATGGAACGGTTGCCGATGGCGCCGGCGCCCGATGCAAGGGCAAGCGGCATCAGCCCGAATATCAGCGCAAATGACGTCATCAGGATCGGTCGCAGTCGCGCTACCGCTCCGTTGACTGCCGCCTCGACGATGCCCATCCCCTGCCGGCGTCGCTGCACGGCGTATTCGACAATCAGGATAGCGTTTTTTGCTAACATGCCGATGAGCATGATGAGTGAAATCTGGACATAGATGTTGTTCACAATTCCAGTGCCGAGCGACATGCCGCCAAAGATAAAGATATAGACTCCTGCCAATCCGATTGGTAATGAGCAGATTACTGCCAGCGGGATGATGTAACTCTCGTAGAGGGCAGCCAAGAGCAGATAGACGAATATCAGACAGAGCGCCAGGATCATATACGTTTGCTGGCCGCTCTTTACTTCTTCGCGTGTCATGCCCGAATAATCATAAGTGAAGTTATCGGGCAACACTTCTTTCGCCACTTCGTCAATCGCCCGCAACACGTCGCCATTGGCATAACCGCCGACAAAGTTAGGCATAATCGTAACGCTCATAGATGAATACATATTGAAACGGCTTAGCGTTTGGGGCGCCGTGACGTCATAAATAGTCAGAAACTCTGTCACGGGCGCCATCTCACCCGACGAAGTGCGGACGAAATAGCCGTTCAGGTTTTCGAGCGTCTCGCGGTATTCGGGCGACGCCTGCACCATTACGCGGAACTGTTTGCCGTAGAGATTGAAATCCGACACGTATATACTGCCGACAAAAGCCTGCAACGTGTTCATTACCTGGCTTAACGTCAGTCCTGCCTCTTTGATTTTGGGGATATTGGCTTCGATCATCTTTTGCGGGAAATTGGGGTTGAACGTCGTCATAGCCATCATCACTTCGGGGCGCTGGCGCATGGCGGCAAGGAACTGGTTGGTGACGTCGAAGAAGTGATTGATGTCGCCGCCTGTGCGGTCTTGCATCTGGAGTTCGACACCGTTGCTCAGTCCGAAGCCCTGCAAAGTAGGCGTGCCCATGAAAATAAATGTCGCGTCTTTGATATGCGCCGTCTTTTCTTTCAGGATGGCGGCCACCTGATTTGTCGTGATTTTCCGTTTGTTCCACGGATCCATTTTTATCTGAATCGTGGCATACGAACTGCCTTGTCCGCTCATGAAATTCACGCCTGATAGCGATGCAACATGCTGTACGTGTTCGATTTGCTGTGCTATCTCTGTCACTTCAAGCACGATCTCCTGCGTCCGGGTCAATGAAGCGCCGGGCGCCAGCGTAACCATGCCCATCACGCCGCCACTGTCTTCCTGCGGCACGAAACCCGACGGGATGATGCGCATCAGGCTGAATAACAACACGGTCATCACCAGAATCAACGTCACCGTAATCCACCGGTGGTTGCGTTTGCCAAGGAAATGCAGCGACCGGCGATAGCGTTCTGTGGCAGCCGAGAAAACGGTATTGAATGTAAAGGCAAGGCGGTTGAAGATATTTTTGTCTTTTCCATCGGCGTTCTTATGCCTTTTCAGGAAAATGGCGCACAGGGCAGGGCTTAATGTCAGTGCATTAACTGCCGAAAGAAGGATGGCGACGGCCAGCGTCAGCCCGAACTGCTTAAAAAATACGCCCGACGTGCCGCCGATAAAACTGACGGGGACAAACACCGCCGACATGACCAGCGTGATAGAGACGATAGCGGGAGCAATCTCCTGCATCGCCTTGAGCGATGCTTCGCGGGCGTTAGTCATGCCCGCGTCCAATTGCGCATGGACGGCCTCGACGACGACGATCGCATCATCCACCACGATGCCGATAGCCAGCACCAAAGCGAACAATGTCAGTAGATTAACAGAAAATCCAAACAATTGAAGGAAGAAGAATGTCCCCACAATAGCCACCGGCACGGCAACGGCCGGAATGAGCGTCGAACGGAAATTCTGGAGGAAAACGAGCACTACGAAAAAGACGAGGATAAATGCCTCAATCAGTGTGTGAAGCACCTTTTCGATGGAAGCGTCGAGAAACTCATTGGCGTCCTGCACATAGATGATTTTCAGTCCGGGAGGAAAGTTTACTTCAGCTTCTTTCAGCCCTGCTTTGATGTTGTTGATGACTTCCTGCGCGTTGGAACCGGCCGTCTGGTTGATGCCGATGGTAACGGATTCATTACCATCTACTTTTGAGATAACGTTGTAGTTTAACGCGCCGAGTTCAATCCGCGCCACATCGCGCAGACGAAGCACGTGTCCGTCTTCCGAGCGCACGACGATATTTTCGTATTCGGACGTTGACTTCAGACGTCCCGTATATTTTAATGTATATTGGAAACTCTGATCGCTTTCCTGTCCCAGTTCGCCCGGTGCGGCCTCGATGTTCTGTTCCTGGAGGGCGGCGATGACTTCCTGCGGCGTAAGGCGGTAGGTCGCCATCACATCGGGTTTCAGCCAGATACGCATCGAATAGTCGCGCGCTCCATACACGTTGGCGTCGCCCACGCCCTTAACGCGCTTGATAGGCGGCAAAAGGTGGATGTTGGCGTAGTTTTGGAGAAACGTCTGGTTGTATTCGGGATTGTCTGTTGTGAAGTTAATCATCAGTATTGTAGAGCTTTGCTGCTTGCGGACGGTTACGCCGATCTGCGTTACCTCCTGCGGCAGGCGAGGCGTTGCGCGTGCCACCTGGTTTTGCACATTCACGGCGGCGATGTCGGGATTGATGCCTTTCTCGAAGAAAATAGTGATACTTGCGCTACCCGTATTTGATGCTGAAGAGGTCATGTATGTCATCCCTTCCACGCCGTTAATCTGCTCTTCGAGCGGGATAACGACGGAGTTCATCACCACATCGGCATTCGCGCCCGGATACGAGGCTGAGACGCGCACCGTTGGCGGCGCGATGTCAGGATATTGTTCTACCGGCAACATTGTCAATCCGATGAGGCCTAACACTATAATCAGTATAGAAATGACCGTTGATAAAACAGGACGGTCTATGAATGTTTTCAGCATAATGTTATTTCTAAATTAGTGCAATAAGCATATATTCAGTTTGTTATCTTTGTTCCTTCGGATAACGTAGCCACGCCGCCTGTAACAATGCGCTCGCCTGCGTTAAGACCGCTGTGGACGATATAGGCCTGTCCGTCAGGTGTTGGTGTGACTTGGATGATCCGCTGTCTGGCCGTGCCATCTTCTACAACATAAACAAGCACTTTGTCTTGCTGTGCAAAAGTCGCCCGTTGCGAAACGAGTATTACATCCGTATAAGTTTCAGGAATAGAAACTGTTCCACTTGTTCCGCTACGCAGCAGTCCTTCTTCGTTTGGAAAAAATGCACGGAGATTGGCACTGCCGGTTGAGACATTAACTGCGCCGGTAATTGTCTCAATACGACCTTTATATGGATAAACTGTTCCGTCAGCAAGTGTCAGCGTTATTTCTGGTGCGTTTTTTAGTTTTTCGGCTTGCGTAGTGCCGGCGAGACTGCCGAGGAAATCGGCTAACTGTTTTTCGTTGAGCGAAAAATAAGCATAAACAGACGATGTATTTGCAATGGTTGTCAGCACGTTTTGGCTATTGACAAGACTGCCTTTTCGATAGGGCACTGCGCCGATGAGGCCATTGACAGGGCTTGTTACCGTTGTCCACGACAGTGTGGCCTGTGCGTTTTTCAGTTGGGCGATGGCTTGTTCACGTACTGCCAAAGCGGTGTTGTATGCGTTGCGATAAGTCTCTAATTGTACGGCGCTTATGATGCCTTTTTCGGCCAGCGGCGTTATCCGTGCAACATTGAGTTCGGCTGTTGCGAGTTGTGCCTCGGCCGATGTAACAGCTGCCTGTGCTGTCGTAACAGCTTGCTCGGCTTGCGGTGAGTTGATTTTGAACAGCGCTTGCCCCTGTTTCACTACCGAGCCTTCGTCAATGAATATATGCTCAATAAATCCGTCAATTCGAGGGCGAATTTCGATATCTTCGCGACCGCGAATGGTCGCCGGATAAATAGCTGTAAGTTCGGCTGTTCCTGTCGAAACAGCTTCTGTTGGATACTGCTGTGGCCGGGTATTATCTGAAACCTTTCGCTGCTTTCCACAAGAGATGATCACAAGCAATAGTAGTGTCGTTCCGAACAAATAAGTTTTTTTCATATATAAATCAATCTTTTATCTATAGTAGTTTTATCTTTCTTATTCTTTAAAAAAATATATCTTTTGTGCAAAGGTAATACTTTTTTCATATCAACCAATTTAATCATTCTAAAATCACAGTTCATACGGCTGATATTCCCAGCCTTTCGCCCGTCCCAGCGGCGGCTCGCCCGTTTCGGTCGGGAGGAATTTATCCACTTCGGGCAGTTGAATCGGGAGGTCGTCGAGAGCTACGGCGTATGGCATTCCGTCTTTGTAATAGATCGGGAATGGCTCGCCCCAATAGCGCTGGCGGCTGAAAATGGCGTCGCGAAGACGGTAATTGACTTTCACCTTGCCCAGACCGTTGTCTTCAATAAACTTTTTGGTTTTGGCGATGGCTTCTTTTACGGTTAAACCATTAAGGTTCAAGACCTCTCCCCCCTGCCCCCTCTCCAAAGGCGAGGGGGAGTTGGCACAGTCTTCTTCCCTCTCCTTTGGAGAGGGGTTTGGGGTGAGGTGAGGGCTGTTCATCATTATTCCCTCTTTCGCATCAAAACTATCTTCACTGATGTCGGCGCCCTCGATCAACGGGATTATCGGCAAACCGAAATGCTTGGCGAAGGCATAGTCGCGGCTGTCGTGAGCGGGAACTGCCATGATTGCGCCCGTGCCGTATCCTGCCAATACATAGTCGCTTATCCATATAGGAATTTCCTCGCCGCTAACGGGATTTATAGCATAAGAGCCTGAGAATACGCCGGTTACGCGGCGATCGGCAATGCGCTCGCGCTCGGTGCGTTTCTTGGTCTGTTCGAG
>JAISUI010000118.1 GCA_031272155.1 Tannerella sp.
TCAGTGCGGGACCTGTTGCTCCGGGCGCGCCATTAATGACGCCTCCGAAAGAATCAATGCGTACAAGGGCGTACAAGGCATGATCGCCCTTCGGAACATCAATGAATATGCGCTCTTTACCTGTTTCGGAAGATAAATCTCTGACTTTCTGCAAGTCATCGAGCGGGTCGGGCGACAGACGCAGGTCAATTAGATGCGGCACTCTGGCGCTGCACGGCTCACTCAAAGCCGGATCGGCTTCCCTGAGGATATTGAATAGCGACGTCTCGAAGCGCGTAGGGCCTTTAATCTTCTGCACGGCGATGACCATTATCTGCCCTCTGTCTTCCATATCGAGCCACTCACCGCCAAAGGGCCATCCCGAACCTACTATAAGGTCGCACGTGATGCCGATTTTCTTGGCTTCATCGAACGTAACTTTAAGCAAATCAATCCATTCATCGCTAAGCCATTCTACCGACGGGATGCCGAGGTCATCCGTATTGCGCTGAAAAGCAACGGGGTTGATTTCCACTCCACCTATTCCGGCGTCCTTCAGCAAATGAAGTTCGCGGATTAACTCCTTGGCTTCTACCTTGTCGCCGTTCCACCACCAGCGGACGTAGGGACGATAAGCGTCGTTCGGCTCTTTAAAGGAATTGGTATAGAAATCGGACAATGCGGCGGAATTGAAAACTCCGCCCGACATACCGGGAGCAAACGCTCTCGCCGGCATTGACAGCAGCGCGTACCCTCCTGCCGTGTATGCGCCGCGAATAATAAATTCTCTTCTGTTCATTTTGTATAATTTAGATATTGAAAAATCTGCCAATTCCTATTCGATCGCTTCAAACGGCAACGCCACCTCTTTCCGGTAACCTGTCCCGTTAAAGGTAGCGATGAGTTCGCCCTGTTCGTTTGTGATATTTACTTCGCAGTTCGACAAACGGTTATGATTGAATACTTCGCGTGCTTCAGCATAGAGAAAACCGGACTTTTCCGACTTGAATATCTGAATATTCGATGTAATGGAAAATGTCAGTTTGGCATGGCTGTTGGCCGCAACAGCAAATGCAAAATCGGCCAGTGTAAAGATGGCGCCACCCTGACATACGCCACCGCCATTCAGGTGTAGAGGGTGGATTTCCATCCGTGCACGCGCGTAACCGTTGCCCGTTTCGAGCAATTCAACGCCTGCCGCCGCCGCAAAAGCATCATTCTTAAAAAAATCTTGTACAGTCATACGCTCCATTCAAATCCTTCTTTTGTATCTTTTATTGTAAAACCATATTCTGTCAGTTCGTTACGGATCCTGTCCGATGTCGCCCAGTCTTTGTTCTGTTTGGCTTGCAGGCGGATATTTAGCAGTAAATCAATAGCTTTACGATATGCATCCTTGCTTTTATCGGCTACGTTTTCCTGTTGTAACCCTAAAATATCCTCAATAAACAGTTTATACGTCGTTTTTAATTCCTCTATGTCTTCTCCGGAGAGGGTTCCTTTTCCGTCGGCTACCGTGTTGATAGCTTTGTTTGCGTCAAACAAGTTGGAGATGACGACCGGCGTATTCAGGTCATCGCACATGGCTTCTTCGCACCGCCGACGCAATCCTTTCACGTCCACGGTCGAGGCCGGCGATGCCGTCAAGTGCTGCAGTCGTGCATAAGCCTCAAGCATCCGTTCCAATCCTTTTTCCGAAGCCTGCAAGGCCTCATTGCTGAAATCCACCGTGCTGCGATAATGCGCCTGCAGGATAAAGAAACGGATGGTCATAGCGGAAAATGCCTGCGTCAACAACGGGTGATGGCCGGTAAAAAACTGTTCCAATGTGATAAAATTGCCCAGCGATTTGCCCATTTTTTGCCCATTGACGGTAATCATATTGTTGTGCATCCAATAATGCACCATTTCGCTGCCTTGCGAGGCGACTGCCTGTGCAATTTCACATTCGTGGTGTGGAAAAATTAAGTCCATTCCACCGCCATGGATATCAAAATGTTCGCCTAAATATTTCTTACTCATTGCCGTACATTCACAGTGCCATCCCGGAAAACCGTCACTCCATGGCGAAGGCCAGCGCATGATATGTTCGGGTTGCGCTTTTTTCCATAACGCAAAATCTACCGGATGATGCTTTTCTTCCTGACCGTCTAATTCGCGGGTCGTGTTGAGCATATCGTCTATATTCCTGTTAGACAGAATACCATAGGCATGATTGAGGTTGTACTTGACAACGTCAAAATAGACCGATCCTTCGCTAACATAAGCGTAACCATTATCCAGGATCTGTTGTACCATGGCTATTTGTTCGATGATATGGCCGGAGGCGTGAGGCTCAATGCTTGGCGGCAATACATTCAGCGCCTGCATTGCCGCGTGGTATCTAAGCGTATAGTATTGAACGACTTCCATCGGCTCTATCTGTTCAAGGCGCGCTTTCTTAGCTATTTTATCTTCGCCGCTATCGGCGTCGTGCTCCAGATGGCCGACGTCCGTAATGTTGCGCACGTAACGCACTTTGTAGCCCAAATGCTGCAAGTATCGGAACAGAACATCGAACGTAATTGCCGGACGGGCATGTCCCAGATGCGGATCGCCATACACTGTCGGTCCACATACATACATCCCTACATGCGGTGCATGTAAGGGGACAAAGACTTCCTTTTCCCTTGAAAGTGTGTTGTATATGCTTAATTTTGGATTATTTTCCATTTCCTCTATTTTGCTATCAGTAGGCAAAGGTAACGATTTTTCCCGAAAAACAAGCTTTTGAGATTGGATTTTTGCCCGTTTTTGGCGGATTATTTAATGAATCAGCATAAAACGAGAGCCTCACCCAAAGTTCGACCCTCGCTTTATAATGCTTATCGCTTGAATATCTTTCTTATAATCATGCCATTACCCGTAATCACTTTCACGATATAAGGCCCTTTGGGCAATGTGGCGACGGAGATTTGGGCGGACGGGTTGTGTTCCGTCAGAGCCAAAGCGCCTGTTAATGAATAAATTTCAACTTTAGTAACGGGCTGGGTCGAGCGTATGTAAAGCACATCCTGCACGGGATTGGGGTAAACGCCGACAGCGTCGCTTTCGATATATTCGTTGCCGACCACGTCTGCGACAATGCGGAACTGCTGCCACACGGCTGCCGCTTTGTATGCATCGGCTGAGCCTACTGGAACGTGCAAATTTACATTCGATATATCCGTATAAGTAAATACCTCGCTGTTGATTGAAAGCGGAATTTGCCAATTAACCGTTAAATTAGTCAAGGAAGATATATAAGCAAAAGTAAAACCGGCAATTGAATCAACAGAAGCAGGAATGATAAAAGAAGTCAAAGAATTGCACTTGTCAAAAGAGCCATAATGAAATTCTCGAACAGAATTACCCATCGTCAGTGATGTTAAAGCAGGACAACCCCAAAAAGCATGTTCTCCGATTATTAGCATAGAATTTGGAATTGTTACCGAAGTTAAACCCGAACAATCATGGAAAGCGTCATTTCCGATTGTGGTTACGCCATCATTGATAATCACGCTTGTGATATTATCCTTTATGCTATGCCAAGGTCTATATTCATCTCCAATGAAATTTTGCATCGCCCCTGTGCCGTCAATGATGAGCCATCCGTTGTTAAACGTGGCGGTAACGTTGGCGGCGGTTGGTGAGCCTATTTCCCAGACGTAATCGGGCTTTTCCTTGAGCGTCAAAAATGTCAGCGTTTCGCCATAAGTTGTTCCGCTTTCAGTTTGAACGTATGCCTGAAATTCATACTTCGTGTTTGGCGATAAGCCTTTCAGTTTACCGCTCGTTGAAGAATGCCAGCTTTCTTCATCCGATTGTTTGTATTCAAACCCCTGAGAAACAATTGTTTCATTCTTCGAGTAAGCATACTGGTTCAGCGTTGCCGTTGATTGTGTAATATCCGTTGCGTCAAGGGTCAGAACCGTTCTGTAAGTTTGTTTAGCAACGTGGTCGTTGTATGCAGCAAACATGTGTTTAGTTTCCCTTAGACTTCGCGCTGCATCGGCTCGCTGTGCATCACCTGTGGGTTGTCCTGCATATAATACCGATGGATTGGAATAATAAGGTACCCATTCAGCGTCAATACCATCTGCATAATTCTCGCCACCTGGGTATGCTTGTATGGAACAATAAGTTATGTTATCGTCGCCTGTCCAACGCCAGCCTTCCGAATATGGGAAAATCCCAGTAACACGCTGTGCAATCTGTTGAGCGCCATGACCCAAGCCCAAATTATGTCCTAATTCGTGAGCGGATACTATAGATCTCTCGTCGCTTACCGTAACACAAGAAAAAGCCGAAGCCCAAGCATCAATGTCTCCCATCCATGCATGTTCCATTCCCCCGGCACTAACAAATTGTACAAAATCCGCGTTATATCGTTGACGCATTAAGTGAACTTCGTCCATAACGCCATCCTCACTGTCTGATATAAGATTAATCCATGTAGAAGGCTCATAAATCCATGTAGAAGGGTCGTCTTCATTTAGGTATTCAGTGAAAATCAATTGAGCGGAATGAACAAGATTTACTGTTATTCCCGTTTTGCTGTTACTCATACCAAGATTTATGCATGCAACTCTATTGGCAATTTCATTGTTGATGCCGCCTGCTTCTATCATACGGGGAAACCTTGCAGCCGCAGGTGTATAAACAACAAGCAAATCGAGTTGTGCAGGGTCATCCACGCCCAAAGCTCCTGTCTCGATGGTTTTTTGAGGGTTGCCAGATGTTTCTTTAGCGGGATTATCGGTTTGGTTCGGTATTTCAACAATATCATTCCCCAAATCGGGCGCTTTGATGCTTTTCGGGTCTATTTCAAGCAGGTAACTTCTCGCAGACGCCTTGCTGTAACGACTGCCAAAAATTTCATGCCGTTCGGGAATGGACACATTCACAAGCGATATGCCTTCGGTGGCGGTAGTAATGATAGCATAGCCCATGGGATAGTCGGGCAGCTTCAGAGTCAGCGCAACCGTTCCGTTGACGTCGGTAACAACGTCGGACACATAAGACTTGTATATCTGACTTTCAAATAATTGCAGCATGACCGTGTCGCCAACCGCCACGCTTTTCGCACTTTGCAACGCGGGGTTGATGTCAAAAGCCCTTGCCGCCTTTGCCGCTCGAAAAATTTCCTGCGGGACGTCCAAAACCGCGCTGCGAAGCGTCATTTGTCCCGACTGACTGTTCAGGTTATGCACCGTTTGCGCACTTACCGTTGCCGTTACGAACATGGTTGCCATTGCAACACACATCCCGAATCTGAAGTACTTTCCCATCTTTCTGAATGTTTTCAATATGTTGTTGTATATCTATTTTTTTATCTCATATATAATTTATTAGTACATCAGTCGTTCAAACTTGTATTATATTCAATCATAATAATTTTCATTGCAAAGATAGTGATTTTTGTAATCTTACAAATTTTTTTGCGTAAAAAATAAATTTTTTACTACCTTTGTGCGATAAATTATTTACAACATAATCATGAAAAGGAGAAATTTCTTATCTACGACGGCATTACTTGGAACTACGACTTTAGCGGGAGGCGGCGTATCGTTGCTCAGCGGTTGTTCGGCCGATAAAACATCCAAGATGAGAGTGTTAACGAACGAGGAGTTGAACCTGCCGCCGTTGCTCGACAAGGCGCCCGAAGGCAAGAACCTGAAAGTCGGGCTGATAGGCTGTGGCGGGCGTGGTACCGGCGCTGCGGGAAACCTGCTTAGC
>JAISUI010000017.1 GCA_031272155.1 Tannerella sp.
TCGAACCCTCGACCCAATGATTAAGAGTCATTTGCTCTACCAGCTGAGCTACGGAGTCATTTTTTTGTTTGCGGGTGCAAAGGTAGGAGTTATATTTGTCTTTTCAAACAATTTGCCCGTTTTTCTCAATATTTATTTGTATAATACTGATAATGAGTGGTTATGCGTTACATTTCTGTTTTAATTATCCACATCATAATATACTTTTAGCTGTTTGAATCCTTCGGCGGATTGCATGGTGGAAAAGGTTTTATTCAATGTTTCGCGCACGGAGACAATGGAGAGAGTAAGTTCGGTTTTGAGCAGTATCTGACGGATATGGAAAGACCGGACACGGGTCACCGGCGGTGCAAATGGGCCGTGCACACGCTCTCCAAGGGATTGCTGCAATATTGCAGCGTAATTAGCAGAAAGACGTTCGAGAACAGATTCGTCATTGCCACACAACACGACGGTAATCAGCCGAAAATAAGGCGGATAATGGAACCGGTGTCGTTCATTAAGTTGAAGATGTACCATTCCTTCATAATCAAACGTTTGAAGTTTCTGAAGTAGCGGATGTTCAGGCTGGGAAGTCTGGACAATGACCACACCCTGTTTTTGGCGTCGCCCTGCACGTCCACTGAGTTGCATCATCAGTTGAAAAGCGCGTTCGTGCGCCCGAAAATCGGGGAAGTTCATCAAACTGTCGGCATTCAATATTCCTGCTACACTGACATGTTCAAAATCCAATCCTTTGGAAATCATCTGTGTACCAATAAGAATCTGTGTTTTGCCCTGTTCAAAATCCGCAAGAATTCGTTCGTATGCCTTGCGTGTACGAACCGTATCCATATCCAGACGACTTGTCTTCGCTTCAGGAAAAAGTGATGCGATTTCTTCTTCAACCTGCTCTGTACCAAATCCTTCCGGTTTCAGATCTCGGCTGCCGCAGGAACATACGGCAGGCAATGGAACGGTATAGCCGCAATAATGGCACACTAAGGCATGAAGGCGTTTGTGGTAAGTCAGGCTGACGTCGCAATGCACACAATGCATCACCTGCCTGCACGACTGACATTCCATCACGGGAGCGAATCCCCGGCGGTTACGTAACAAAATCGCCTGTTCGCCTTGAGCGAGCGCTTCCGTCATTTTCTCTTGCAACAGAGGCGAAAACAAGGCGTTCTTCATCATCTTTTTCCGCCGAAGTTCTTTGATGTTTACCAATTCTATTCGGGGAGGCAATCCTTCGCCGTAACGCACGTCTAATTTCACAAAGCCATATTTACCTGTCCGGGCATTATAGAACGATTCGATAGACGGCGTTGCAGAGCCTAACAGTGCTTTTGAGCCATACAGAGAAGCAAGCATGACGGCGGCATTGCGGGCGTGATAGCGAGGAGCCGTATCCTGTTGTTTGTAGGACAAATCCTGTTCTTCATCTACGATGATTAATCCAAGTCGCCTGAAAGGAAGGAACAGTGACGAGCGAACGCCCAACACGAGTAGTGGTTCATCGGTATGAAGCAAACGATTCCATGCTTCCGCACGTTCACCGTCGGAAAGGCCTGAGTGATAAACCAGTAAGCGATTGCCGAGCACATGCGCCAACCGTTCGGTAATTTGCGTTGTTACAGCAATTTCGGGCAGAAGATACAGTACTTGTTGTCCACGCGATAAGGCGTCCATTGCCAGGTGAAGATATATTTCCGTCTTGCCGCAGGAAGGAACGCCAAAAAGCAGACAAACCAGCTTCGTTTCAAAAACTTTCCGTATCTGATCGCAAGCCGTTTGCTGTGCATCAGTCAATTTGTTTTGTGGGCGAAGCGTTTCTCGAGAAAGCAACTTACTGATTTCTTTTTTATAAGACACAAACACGCCTCTTGTTATTAGTTTTTTCAGAACGGAAGCGTCTATCTTTGATGTTTCCAAGAGTTCTTTTTGGGAGATTTCAGGAGTGCTGCCTGCTTCCCATGGATGAGATAGCGTTAAATATACATTCAGTAACGCTTCCTGTTGTGGGGCGCGCCTAAGTTGTTCAAAAACAGACGACAAAGCGGCTTCATCCTGATAAACCGGCGATAACCGAATGTAAGTTTCCGTCTTAGGAGTATATCCTTTTTTAAGTTCTTCGTTTACAACCACAGCGCCGCGTTTCATCAACGAGTTCAGTACAGGAATCAGATAGTGCAGGCCGGTTATTTTTTCTAAGCCGGCGACAGTCAAACGAGGGCTTTGCGAAAAGGCATCCAATACGGATTGCTCTTTGGATGACAACAATTCTTGCGTCTCAAAATCATCGCAATACGTGACGACAGTTTCGCTTTCAAGTTTCAGACCCGACGGCACAGCGGCTTTATAAACGTCGCCCAACTTACACAGATAGTACGACGCCATCCATTGCCAGAAAGCTAATTGTTCAGGAAACAACAAGGGTCCTTCATCCAGAACGGATACAATTTCCTTATAGACAATTGTTTCGTCCGGAGAATAATCGCTGGTTTCTTTTACGATGGCCGTATAATAACGTTTTTTGCCGAAAGGCACAATCACCCTGCAACCTGTCTGCACCGACGCCTCTATTCCATCCGGAACGAGATAGGTATAAGTATTTTCCAGCGGGAATGGTAAGATGACTTCGGCGTACTTCATTGTAACAGGAAACGGATTCCTTCAGCAAAATAACCCCCGCAAGGACATTAAAAAAAGACAGCCGCCGTAAGCGCAAACGTACGGTTTTTGGCCGTAATGGCATCTGCCGCCTGCAGTACAGATAATGTCTTGTAATTGTCTGTTATAGCCCAGTTAAAATTCATTCCGAGTTGCAGTTTTTTGACAATATCCAAACCTAAGCCCAGATTCATGCCTGCAATGAAACTCTTAGATTCAATCTGGGCAATAATAACATCCCACTGTTCCTTACCGCCAATCCGGACGCCGGCATAAGGGCCAATTGCCACAAAAGGCTTCACTAACGGAAAGTTAAGCCGCCATTTGAAATTAACGGGCACTTCAAGATAATCGTTCCGAAAATCCTTACCACTATATTCAAATCCTTTGCGGGTATATAACAGAGCCGCTTCAAGCCCAATGTTTGACAGGAGGCCTTTCGACATCACTTCAACAACCGGCCCTATATGATAGCCTGTTATACCGTCAGTATCAAGCTTCTTTTCTTCAACGGCAACTCTTGAGAAATTGACGCCACCCTTTGCGCCCCAACGCAATTGGGCATTTGCCACTGTAGTAGCCAGCGCCATACATACACATACTAATAATGTCAATCTTTTCATCGTACAAATCTCCTATATTTAATGACTAAAATTCTGCATTATGAGGTGTCCGCGGAAATGGAATCACATCGCGGATGTTTGCCATCCCGGTGACGAACAGCAGCAACCGCTCGAATCCCAGCCCGAAGCCGGAATGGGGCGCCGTGCCGAAACGTCTTGTATCCAGATACCACCAGATGTCTTTTTCAGGGACGCCCATCTCATTCGCCCGACGGGAAAGTTTTTCATAATCATCCTCGCGTTGCGAACCGCCAATGATTTCGCCTATTTTCGGAAATAGCACATCCATGGCGCGAACTGTTTTCCCGTCATCGTTCTGCTTCATATAGAACGATTTGATTTCCTTCGGATAATCCGTCAGAATCACCGGACATTTGAAATGATCTTCAACTAAATAACGCTCATGCTCAGACGCCAGATCGGCTCCCCAATAAATGGGAAATTCAAACTTGTGTCCATGGGCGACAGCATTTTCCAATATCCGAATGCCTTCCGTATAGGTCAAACGGATGAACGATTGTTTCAATACAAAAAGTAATCGTTCAATCAATTCTTTGTCATAGTGTTCATTCAGGAATTGAATGTCGTCCGCACAATGCTCCAGCGCCCACTGAATACAATATTTAATGAAATCTTCAGCCAGTTGCATGTTTTCGGCGATTTCGTAGAACGCCACTTCCGGCTCAATCATCCAAAATTCCGCCAGGTGGCGGGGGGTATTGGAATTTTCGGCGCGGAATGTGGGTCCGAACGTATAAATAGCGCCTAATGCCATTGCAGCCAGTTCGCCTTCCAGTTGTCCTGAAACGGTCAGGCTGGTCTGCTTGCCGAAAAAGTCGCGATCGTACTGAATAGAACCGTTATCATCCTTTTTCAGGTCATAGAGATTGAGCGTTGTCACCTGAAACATCTGTCCGGCGCCCTCACAGTCGGAGCCGGTGATTATCGGCGTATGGAAATAATAAAATCCCCGTTCATGGAAAAACGTATGGATAGCCATTGCCATATTATGCCGAATGCGGAAGACAGCCCCAAACGTATTCGTCCGTGGACGCAGGTGGGCTATTTCGCGCAGGAACTCAAGGGTATGCCCTTTCTTCTGCAGGGGATACAATGCCGGATCGGCGCTTCCATAGATTTGGATTTCCTTGGCCTGAATCTCTACATGCTGTCCCTGTCCCTGCGACTGCACCAATACCCCGGTAACGCTGATACACGATCCGGTTGTCACCGGTTTCAGGTAATCTTCGCCAAATTGTCCAATTTCTACCACAACCTGCAGGTTATGCACTGTAGAGCCATCGTTGAGCGCGATAAAACTTACCTGCTTGCTTCCGCGGCGTGTGCGCACCCAACCTTTTACGTTCACAGTGGCGCCGTACGCATCCGTTTTCAGGACATCCTTTATTTTTGTTCGTTCCATGTTTCTTAATCAAATGCTCCTATCCGCAAGGCATTTACCTCATGTTCTTCCAGATAGCGCCATTTGCCGCGGCCAAGGTTCTTTTTAGTCAAGCCGGCAAAATAGACACGATCCAATTTGCGGATATGATAGCCAAGCGATTCAAACATCCGGCGCACAATGCGGTTTCGTCCCGAATGAATCTCAATGCCTACCTGCGTTTTATCATCTTCGCTGGCGTAACTGATGGCATCGGCATGGATTTCGCCGTCGTCGAGTGTAATACCGTTGGCCAATTTTTCCATATCTTCCAGCGCCACATCCTTATCTAACCATACATGATAGATTTTCTTTTTCTTGAACGAAGGATGCGTTAGCTTGGATGCCAGTTCGCCGTCGTTTGTCAGCAACAGGACGCCCGTTGTATTCCTGTCTAACCGTCCAACCGGATAAATGCGTTCTCTGCAGGCATGACGGAGCAGATCCATTACGGTACGGCGGTCTTTCGGATCGTCGGATGTCGTTACGCAGTTTTTGGGCTTATTGAGCAAGATGTAAATTTTGCCTTCAATCCGTACAAGTTGATCACGGAACAGTACTTCGTCCTGGCGCGTTATTTTGACGCCCAGCTCTTTGATTACCTGTCCATTGACTTTGACTACACCCGCCTGTATGTGTTCATCGGCTTCCCTGCGCGAACATACGCCGGCATTGGCTAAGAACTTGTTCAGACGAATCGGTTCATTGGGATCGGTCAGCGCTTCTGCATATTTTACCGGTTTCGGGAACTTGGGTTTTTGCTTTTGCGGCGGCTTATTTCTCATCTGCTTAGATTGCGGACGGAAATTGCCTGTACGGTTCACGCCATAGGTCGAACGATTATCCGACGGATAAGGTGCATCATAACCGCCAACTCGGGAGCGTTTATGATAGCCGCCTTCCATATTTGGACGCGGCGGGTAAGCGTTTTGTGGTCGCTCGCCGCCATATTGCGGATAACGTGGCGCATTTCGTTGCGGAGGATAATAGCCTTCGCCTCCTCCTCCCGATGGCGGGAAAACGCGCGGACGATAAGCCGGCCTGTCCCCGGTTTCGGAACGTGACGGATAAGGGCGTGGCGGCATCGAGCGTCGTTCGCCTCGCTCCATCGTGTTATCTTCCGGAGTGCCATAAGGCCGGTTGTAATTGATACGACGAACATCTTTGATCCGCGGACGACGGTTGCCCATAGCCCCTTTGCTACTGTCATACGCCTGATAAGCGCCACCTTCCCGCGTGGCATGATAAGCAGGCCTTCTTTCGTAGTTTCTTCCTTGCACAGGATCATTCCCCTGTTGTTCTTCCAGAGGTGTTCTTCTTGTTACTGGTTGAATTTCATCATTTTTTTCTATTTCCATTTTCTAAATACTTGATATTAAACATATCCAATCTCGCGATTGACGATCATTGATTGTAATTTATTATATTTTGATTATTAAATTCCTACATAATTATATGGCGTAATCGCCTTCAATTCCTCTTTGACGGATTCGTTTACTTGCAACGAATCAATAAACTGACTGATTGACTGTTCCGTGATTTGCTCATGAGTACGTGTCAATCCTTTCAACGCTTCGTATGGTTTCGGGTAGCCTTCCCTTCTCAGAATCGTTTGTATGCCTTCGGCTACTACCGCCCAGGAATGATTGAGGTCATCCCGTATGGCTTGTTCATTCAGTAGCAGTTTGCCCAGTCCTTTCAGGAGGCTCTGCAACGCAATCAGCGTGTGTCCTGTCGGTACGCCTATATTTCTCAGGACGGTTGAATCGGTCAAATCCCTTTGCAACCGTGAGATGGGCAATTTTGACGAGAGATGCTCCAGCATCGCATTTGCAACGCCCAAGTTCCCTTCCGCATTCTCAAAATCAATTGGATTAACTTTATGAGGCATGGCCGACGAGCCTACTTCCCCTTCTTTGATTTTCTGCTTGAAATATTCCATGGAGATATATTGCCACATATCGCGACACAAATCAATCAAAATAGTATTGATGCGTTTCATCGCGTCGAACAGTGCGGCCAGGGTATCATAGTTGGAAATCTGGGTCGTCCACTGTTCTCGCACAAGGCCTAATTTTTCATAAACAAACCTGTCCGCGAAGGCTTTCCAGTCAATTGCCGGATAAGCCACCCTGTGCGCATTGAAATTTCCCGTTGCGCCACCGAATTTGGCTGTTTTCGGAATGGATTTTAGCACCTCGAATTGTTTCTCCAACCGGTTGGCAAAGACCATGATTTCTTTCCCCAGACGGGTAGGCGACGCCGGTTGCCCATGCGTATGCGCCAGCATCGGAATATTTTTCCAGTCGCCGGCATACATTTTCAATACATCAATCACTTGTTGCATCAATGGATTATATACTTCTTCCAATGCTTCTTTTACGGACAACGGCACTGCTGTATTATTGATGTCCTGCGAAGTCAATCCGAAATGTATAAATTCCTTGTATTGACCCAATTGTAATGCATCAAATTTCTCTTTCAAGAAATATTCCACTGCTTTAACATCGTGATTGGTAATCTGTTCCGTCGCTTTAATCCGTTCGGCGTCCTGTTCCGAGAAATCGGTAACAATCGCCTTCAATGCTCCGAACAGGGTTTTGTCTATATTTTTCAATTGGGGAAGAGGCCATTCGCACAACGCAATAAAGTACGCAATCTCCACCTGTACACGATACCGAATCAAGGCATACTCCGAAAAATAGGAGGCCAATGCTTCTACCTTGTCCCGATAGCGTCCGTCCACGGGAGAAATCGCCGTCAATGCGGAAAATGTCATCACTTTCTTATCCATTTGTGTGTGCAAAGATAGTGTTTTTTGTTCACTTAATCATTTGTTATTTGAACTAAAATCCATATAAAGTATAAAACTTTCTTTTTCGTACTCGAAGCGGGACTTGAACCCGCACAGCTGCAATAGCCAAAGGATTTTAAGTCCTTCGTGTCTACCATTCCACCATTCGAGCGTAACGGTTCTGTGAGCGGAAAACGGGACTCGAACCCGCGACCCTAACCTTGGCAAGGTTATGCTCTACCAACTGAGCTATTTCCGCAGTTTTGTATCCGAATACGCCTGCAAATGTAGGCAAGTTTTTTGGTTCTGCAAAACGAAATCCGAAATAAATTTTTGCCTGTATCCAATTGCGGGCTTTTACTCACTCAATTTGACGTCATCCGTTTAATAATACTGTATGCGTCCATAATGCCGAGTTCGCCGGCTTTGCTAAGGTCGGCGATGCCGCGGTTGACGTCGCCCTGCGAGAGGCGGGCTAACCCGCGGTTGAAATAGGCTTCGGCAAAATCGGGATCGCGCAGTATGGCTTCATTATAATCTAAGATGGCCGCCCTGAAATCGCGCTGCACACACCTCATGTTCCCCCGGTTATAGTAGGAATAGACAAATTCCGGATTTTGCTGGATCACCATATCATAATCACGGAAGATCATTTCGTGCTCATAACCTATTCTGCTGTCTTTGAGTGTTTTGCCAGCAACATCGCCGACTTGCGGCGACGAAGTGACGGGTTTGGATGTATTGCCAAATTGTATATCAATCGTATTCAGATCATTGCGCTCGGATGATTGTGAACGTTCGTATTCCAATTGTTTATACCTGACGGCCGCCCGGTTGAAATATGCCGGCGTATAGGATGGGTCTAACGATATTACCCTGTCGTAGTCGCGAAGGGCTTCGCTGAAATCCTGTACAAGCATATAATCCATCGCCCGTCCGAAATAATAATCGGCATTCAATGAATCGCGTTCAATTTTGGCCGACAGTTCATTGATCGAAGCGAAATGGCTGGCGATCTGGTCTTCCGTTAATGCGGATTCCTGATTGGTAATCAACAGTTTCCATTGAAGCGCCATCCGTTTATTAAAACTCTCAATCATCTTGTCGTAATAGACGCCTTCTTTCACTTCCTGACTTTTTTCGTAATAACTCAGGATGAAGGAGGGCTGTATGTCAATGTGCACGTTCCTGTCCTGTATGCGTCCGCGTATTTCACTCCGGTATTGCTGTTGTTGTTCTTCTTCTTTGTCATAGACAACTAACCGGTTGAATTTATCTATATTCTTGTCCGACTGTTCGCGGGTTTTGTCTTCGTCGCCCTGCGGATCGGGGGAAGAAGAGGCGGCGGGCGTGGAGGCCGATGCTGTCCCGGAAACGGTCAATTGTCCGTTCCGTTTTTGATCTTCCAGTTCAATGGCTTTCCAATAGTCGCGGTCGGCGCCGGCGAAATCCTGTATCTTGCGTTTAGCTTCCGAACGGCTGTAGTAGCCGGGCAGGAAATTCGGGTATTGTTTCAATACCACGTCATAGTCTCTGATTGCCGCCGTATAGTCGCCAACTTCAAAATTAAGCAGGGCGCGGTTATAATAAGCCATGTAGTTATCCGGCTCAATTTCAAGTACGACGTTGAAATCTTCAATTGCGCGGTTATTGTCGCCTACCTGAAAGCGCAACAATCCCCGGTTAAAGCGGGCGATCAGGTTGCGGCTGTCCATTGCGACCACCTGATCGTAGTCGGCCATGGCGCCGCGCAAGTCATTCATTTGGTAACGCACTAATCCGCGATTGATGTAATAACCGCTTTCGCGCGTATTAAGCCGGATAGCTTCGTTGAGGTCGGACAACGCTTCTTTCAGGCGGTGAGTCTGATACAGTACGATTGCGCGGTTGCCATAACAGGGTGCATAATAAGGATCAATCTCTACTGCCTTGTCGTAGTCCTGCAGGGCAAGCGCAGTGTCGCCTTTTTCCATATACATGGCGCCGCGTGTCAGGTAGCCCATCGAATACTTGGGATAGGCGGTTATCAATTCATTAAAAGCTGTTTCCGCCTCGGAAAAATCTTTTTTCTGGATATAGGCAATCGCTTTGTTTGTCATCATAGGCCGGTCGTCGGGACGCAATTCAAGCCCCCGTTTGTAGTCTTCGATGGCAAGGTCGAATTTTTCAATGCTTTGACGGGCTATTCCGCGGGCGTAATAAGCTTGTGCCAGAAAAGGATTCCGCGTAAGGCACAGCGAACAGTCGTCTTCCGCTCCGTTATAATCGTCGAGGCTCAGTTTGGCCACGGCTCGATAGAAATACGGTTCTGCCAACCAGGGTTTTGCCTTGATAACCTGGTTAAAATATTGAATAGACAGAACATAATCCTCAAAATACAGCGCATTCCGTCCGATGGCTAATACCCGGTCGGTATTGACTTGCGCTGCCAGCATAAATATAAATGCTTGAAATAGAAGGATTATGGTCGTTTTTCTCATTATTTTTTGATAGATTTAATCCGGTACGAGCACGAGGCTGTTCCTTTTATGATACTGTTCAATTTTCCTTTGTTCAACTGTTTGCGGATGGGAGAAATCTTGTCAATAAATACTTTTCCATCCAGATGGTCGCACTCATGCTGCACTACGCGGGCGTTGAAGTCTTCGAGCGTTTCCTCGTGCGGCGTAAATGAGTCGTCAAGGTACCGGACGCGGATTTTTCGGGGGCGGGGCACTTTCTCGTGGATGCCGGGAAAACTCAGGCAGCCTTCTTCGAGCGAGATGATATCCTCGCTTCGTTCGATGATTTCCGGATTAATCATCACCCGTTTGAAATTTCGGCACTCTTTGTGGTCTTTACTCACCGAATCGGCGTCAATCACCAGCAGTTGAATCGAAAAGCCGACCTGCGGTGCAGCAAGACCGATCCCCTCGGCTTTGTACATCGTTTCAAACATATCGGCAACTAACTGCTTCAATTCGGGATAGGTCGCTTCAATCCGCTCCGTTGCGTTCCGGAGCGCCGGCTGACCGTATGTATATACAGGTAAAATCATAATTCATTATATTTTGTACGTTCCAGGTATGTCTGGAGAATGAACACAGCGCTGATTTCATCCGCCAGAGCTTTATCCTGCCGTTTTTTCTTCTTCAGTCCGCCGTCGAGCATCGCACGATGCGCCATGACTGACGTAAAACGCTCATCGCAACAAGTTACAGGTATATCCGGCAAGGCTTTGGCGAGACGTTTCATAAACGCCTGTACACGGGGCATGTTGGCCGATGGCTCATTATTCATTTGTTTTGGATAACCCACAACAAACAAGTCCACCGGCTCATGTGACACATAGTTCACCAGATAACCGATCGCTTCTCGGCTCGGCACAGTCGTTAATCCGTTCGCTATCAACTGCATTGTGTCAGTTGCCGCCAAACCCGTCCGTTTTTGTCCGTAATCAATTGCGATGATTCGTCCCATAAACGGCGGCAAAGGTAAGCAAAAAAAAGAAATTTTTGAAAAGTAAGGGGGCAACGTCAAAAATTTTAATTACAGATAAAACTTTTCAGTTGTTCCAACTTTATTCTCCTGAGTTTGCGGATCGCTTTCTCTTTAATCTGGCGGACACGCTCGCGCGTAAGTCCGAATTTATCGCCGATTTCTTCCAGCGTTACCTCCGGGCCTCCGATCCCGAAAAACATCCTGACAATGTCCGATTCTCGTTCGGACAGGGTAGCAAGCGCACGGTCAATTTCTTTCGACAGCGATTCGTGCATCAATGTTTCGTCGGCTACCGGCGAATCGTCATTTACCAGCACGTCTATCAGACTGTTATCTTCATTTTCCGTAAAAGGAGCATCCATGGATACATGCTTTCCGGCCACTTTCAGTGTTTCCGAAATCTTTTCGACCGACATATCCGTTTCTTCCGCCAGTTCTTCCGGCGAAGGATTCCGTTCGTATTTCTGTACAAAGAGGGAAGATGCCTTGCTGATTTTATTCAGCGAACCAACCTGATTCAATGGCAGGCGTACGATGCGCGACTGTTCGGCCAGCGCTTGCAGGATGGATTGGCGAATCCACCATACGGCATAGGAAATGAACTTGAATCCGCGCGTTTCATCGAATTTTTCGGCGGCTTTCACAAGGCCAATATTTCCTTCCTGGATTAAATCCTCAAGACTTAATCCTTGATTTTGATATTGTTTAGCGACTGAAACTACAAACCGCAGATTGGCATTTACCAACCTCTGCAATGCGGTCTTATCCCCTTCTTTGATTCTTCGCGACAACTCTACTTCTTCTTCTACAGTGATAAGTTCCTTATGACTGATGTTTCCAAGATAGATATTCAACGCATCACTCGAACGCTTTGTGATCGAGGGGGTTATCTTTAATTGTCTCATCTTAACTGTTTCATTTTACGTCCGCTCCTTGTTCGGACACTATCTATATTCTTTATAATTTGTTAATTATGATTTTATGACGATTTCTCTTTTGGATCGTTTTTAATTCGGCTGCAAATATAGAAAAAGTTTTGTAATCCACGAATTGTTTTTTCATTTTCCGTGATTCGGGAGGATATTATTCATTTTCAAAACTTCCGGCGCCATCGCTCAATCACCCTGAACAGGAACGGTTCAATGGTGTAGGTGATCAAAATGGTAGAGCACATGCCGACCAGCGTGGCGAAGCCAACAGACCGGATAGCGGGATGGGTGGCGAAAATCAGCGGCGCAATCCCTGTGACCAGTACAATAGCCGAGAAAAAGATGGCCGTTTTGTGGCAGGTCAGCAGACCGGCATCGTTGCGCCGGGCGTCGGCTATCAGGCCATCCATCACGAAGATGCTGTAATCCACGCCGATGCCGAATATAAACGTAGAAATCACAATGTTAATCAGGTTGAACGGCACACCTGTCATCCCCATGACGCCCAATACGACATACCAACTTAGCGCCATCGGGATAAAGGCGATGATGGCGCGCGACAGTTTCCGGAACGCAACAAGCAGCACCACAAAGACGAACAGCGACGAAATGCCCAGCACCATGTTAAAATCGTCGTTTATGACACGTACCATATCGCTTGTATAATAGAATGGGTCAATGACCAATCCGTGCGGAGCGCCTGCTACGGCGTCGTTTACTTCCTGTAACCTGTCGGGCGGCACTTGTGCAGAAACGAAAACCAAGTACGTGCTGTCGGTATATTCTATCATGTTGGAAAGCCATTCGTCGGGAATCACACCTGCGTCATAGAGCGATGCCGGCTCCGCGTCGTGTTCAAGCAGTTCAAAGAATGGCTCGAATGTTTCGGGTTTGAACTTATACATCCGGCCGGATTCGATGACATGCTTTCGCGTTTCGGCGATACGTTCTGCTGTCCATAATTGTCGCCAATGCCTGATGCGCATTTGCTGTTCATCGTTCGTGGGGATGAACGAAGCCATGCGCGAATGACGGGCGACGACGCCGTTGGCCTGCATGGTGTCGAGCATCATTACAAGACGTTTGCCGTAATACAGGGCGGAATCCAAGTCGCGGGCTGCTGCCGCATAATAGACGGACGTGTTTCCACCGGCCGTTTTCTCTGCCAGCAATTGTTGCGACCGGACGACCGACGGCTCGTGATAACCGATATGTTTCAGGTCGCTGTCGAATGTTACCCACCGGGAGGTATAGAAACAAATCCCACAAAACAGCATAATCGTGATAATAAGCCATTTTTGCCGTTCAAAAGGAAAGGAATTGAGCCGGTCGAGCCATGCAAACGCCTTGCCGGAACGCTGATTGCGGTGCGGATTGAAAAAATGGGGCAGGAAAATAAGACTGAAGGCAGTTGTCCCGACTAAGGCAAACGAGGCGAACAGTCCGAAGTCGCGCAACAAAGCCGACTGGGTGAACATCAGCCCCATAAATGCGCCGATGGTTGTCAGGCAACCGAGAAAAACAGGCGTCGTCTGGTCTTTCAGTACCTGCACAGGGTCGTTTACATATTTATAATGCGTCAATACATGCAGGCAGTAGCTCAACGCTACGCCCAGCACAATCGCCCCGATACCAAGCGCCATCAGCGACATCCCGCCTTGTATCAGGTAAATACAGGCCAAAGCAAAGAAGGCGCCGTAGGAAACCGGAAACAAAAGCATCGGAAGCGTGGATTTATTCTTGAAACAGATGCCAATAACCAAACAAATCACAAACAGTGAAATGCTTAGCGTCATAAACAGGTCTTTCTTTATCTGGCGCGAATTGAAGACGCTTTGCACCGGCGCTCCATGGAAAAGCACCTCTACATCCGGATATTGCGCCTGAAATTCGGCGATCCCGGATTCAAGCATCCTGACCAAGCGGGTACCCGCCCCGGAATCGAACGATTTGAAGTTGGGCGAAAGGAAAGCCAGGACGATGCCCGTATCGGGTGTAAAGAAATGACGGTAAACCATTTTGTAATTCCCTCCGAAACCGTCGGAAGCCATGGACGAGTCGCCGCTAATGAACAGATTGCGCAAACCGACCGGATCGTGCCGGATGACTTCACGATACGCCATCCCCGAAGGCGATATGATCAGATCGTAATTTTCCGCCATTTGCCGTTGGATGGCATCGGCTGTCAGCAAGGTCTCCATACGGAGATAGAGCGTCGTGTCCATCCATGCCGGCGCGTGAGCGAACAGGAAGGTCATCCCCGACCGGATTAAATCTTCGTCCATCCGGTAAAGGATATGACGAATGTCCTGTGTAGCAGAATCTTTATTCAGAAGAAGTTCGACAAACGCATCACACCGCTCTGTCAATGTCCCGGCGTCCGTTGCACTGTCGCGAGGTACAAGCAAAAGATAAAGTTGATCCTTCACCTTCAGATTGTTGAAAACCAAGCCCTCCGTGGTATTGTTTTGCGTGGAAGGCAGGAGTTTGGATATGTCTTCTTCATAATGCACTTTGCTGCCTGTCCATATAAACAGTAAACTGCTGATAATAAGCAGGCCGTAGAGAAGCCACCGGTGTTTCCGGAAAAAGAGGTAGAGCGCTGTCATAACGGGTCGGGAATGGAATATTCGGCTTTGAGTATAAAATAAACCTCGTCGTCGCGTCCAATCGTGGCATGGACGGGGAATGGAGGTTCATCAGCCTCGAATTTATGGATATAGATTTGTAGATCAGGATGTTGTTCCGGAGTGAGCATCGTTGTCATTTTGCATTGCGTGATATGGGAAAGTTGCAACGGCCGTCCGGCAATCCGTTCCACACATTCCCTGACCATCTGGATGTTGCATACACCCGGCGCTACCGGCATATCCGGGAAATGACCCCGATACACCCGGCAATCCGGATTGAGCGCTATCTCAAAAACCGTCCTGTCGCCCTCTGTCCGCTGATTCTTAATCTGATAATAATCCGAAAGCATAAATCCTGATATTTGTGGCAAAGGTATGAAAAAAATCCGATTTATTTTCTTGTTTATAATCAAACAACTAACTGTATTAAACCTTTCTCAAAATAAATTTTCAAAAAAACTTGCGCTGTTTTACAAAACTTTTAGTAGCTTTGCAGCAATTCCACGATGTTCGTAGTGTCGGACGGGACGGAAGGACTTGGTTGGAATAAAAAGCGTTTAAGAAGATATTATCCATTATACGGCAATCTGGCGATTACTAATACAACTTGGATAATTAGCAACAGAACGCCCACGTTTTATGTTTATATAGTTGATGGCTTATGCTGTTTCTATATTAAAGCGTGGGTGCCTGTTGTCTATCATAGTTGTATGGGCTGCCAGAGCCTCTGATTATTCGATAGACAACTTACAGGCACCTGCGCTTTTTTATTTTATAATGTCGTCCGGAGGGTGCAGGATGGCACAAACAATGAGTGGGAATGACTGATTTGCTTGATTTTGCGGAAAAAAGAAATGTGCGGCTGCGACGCCCGAAAGGCGATGTAGGGGCGTATGTATGCCATTGTCTGAACTGTGATTTTAATAAGATTTTTCTGATTTACATGATTAATAATCCGGTGCGATCAAATCCGTATTCGTCTCACGCGCTGAATCCTGCGAACGCTCGACGCGGAATGAACGATATCGAGCACCTCAATACGCGCTTCGGTGATGCGGCATACTTCCGTTCCCATAATGCGTCAAACTTTTTGTGGAACTCTTCTAACGACATAAACTCCCCTTCCTCAATCCGGTGGAAATGCTCCCACCACTCCTCCTGTGTGCCATGGAAGGGCGTGTTCGGATTCCACTTGTCGGAAGAT